>CAZNIX010000522.1:0-3431 GCA_964573125.1 uncultured Thermoanaerobaculia bacterium | reverse complement strand
CTCGCGCTGCTCGCCCTGGGCGCGCCGGCGGCCGTACCGCGGGCCGCCGCCGCGGACGAGGCCGCGGCCGGCGCCGCGGTGTGGGCGATCAGCGGCGCCACCGTGCACACTCTCGGCCCCGCCGGCACGCTCGAGAACGCGACCGTGGTGGTCGCGGACGGCCGCATCCAGGCGGTCGGCGCGGACCTGCCGATCCCGCCCGGAGCGCGGGAGATCGACGCCCGCGGCAAGGTGGTCACGCCCGGGCTTTTCGACTCGATGAGCGGCATCGGCGCGGTCGAGATCTCGCTCGAGCGCTCGACCCGCGACCTCGCCACCGACCTGCCCCGGCTCGGCGCCGCGTTCCGGGTCGCCGACGCGATCAACCCGCGTTCGACCCTGATCCCGGTCAACCGGATCGAGGGGCTGACCCGCGCGCTGGTCACGCCGCAGGCGACCACCGGGCCGATCGCCGGCCGCGCGGCGGCGATCCACCTCGGTGGCGGCGGCGATCCGGTGACCGACCCCGCGGCGGCGCTGGTGGTGGTGCTCGGCGAGGCCGGCGCCGAGCGCGCCGGCGGCTCGCGGGCGGCGGCCTTGATGCTCCTCACCGAGGCGCTCGAGGACGCCCGCGACTACGCCGCCCACCGCGCCGACTGGGAGCGCGCCGGCCGCCGCCCGTACGCGCCGAGCCGGCTCGACCTCGAGGCGCTGCAGCCGGTCGTCGCCGGCGCGATCCCGGTCGCGGCGCGGGTCGAGCGGGCGAGCGACATCCTCGCCGCCCTCCGCCTCGCCCGCGAGCAGGGGGTGCGGCTGGTGGTCGTCGGCGGCGCCGAGGCGCACCTGGTGGCGCGCGAGCTGGCCGCGGCCGGGGTGCCGGTGGTGCTCGATCCGCTGGCCAACCTGCCCGAGAGCTTCGAGACCCTCGCCGCGACGCTCGAGAACGCCGCCCGCCTGGACGCCGCCGGCGTCGCGGTCGCGCTCACCTCCGGCGAGTCGCACAACGGCCGGAACCTCCGCCAGGGCGCCGGCAACGCGGTCGCCCACGGCCTCCCCTGGGCCGCCGGCCTGGCGGCGATGACCAGCGTCCCGGCCCGGCTGTGGGGCCTCGACGCCGCCTACGGCACGCTCGAGCCGGGCAAGGACGCCGACGTCGTGGTCTGGGACGGCGACCCGCTCGAGCTGACCACCGCCGCCGAGCGGGTGTTCATCCGCGGCGCCGCGGTGCCGATGGTCAGCCGCCAGACGCTCCTGCGCGACCGCTACCTCGACCTCGACCTTCCGCTGCCGCCGGCCTACCCTCGGCCCTAACCGGTGCGCGGCGGCCGGCCCGCCCCGTCAGGCCGCCGAGCCGCTGGTAGACTCCGCCGGAATCGCCGGCCGGCGAGGGGGCCAGTGAGGGGGAGAGCGATGGCGCACACCGCGTTCACCATCGGCATCGAGGAGGAGTACCAGATCATCGATCCGGAGACGCGGGAGGTCACCTCCTACGTCCAGGAGTTCTTCGAGCAGGGTCGCCACGTCCTCAAGGACCAGATCAAGCCCGAGTTCCTGCAGTCGCAGATCGAGGTCGGCAGCAAGATCTGCCGCTCGATCGGCGAGGCGCGCGAGGAGCTGGTGCGCCTCCGCCGCACCGTGTGCCAGGTCGCGGAGTCGCACGGCCTGGCGGTGGCCGCGGCCTCGACCCACCCGTTCTCGAAGTGGCTCGAGCAGCGGATCACCCCCGCCGAGCGCTACACCAAGCACGAGGCGGCGATGGCCGAGGTCGCCCGGCGCATGCTGATCTTCGGCATGCACGTGCACATCGGGTTCGACGACCGCGAGCTGCTGATCGACGTCATGGACCAGGCGCGCTACTTCCTGCCCCACCTGCTGGCGCTGTCGACCAGCTCGCCGTTCTGGCACGGGCGGACGACCGGGCTCAAGTCGTACCGCACCGTGGTGTTCGAGAGCCTGCCGCGCACCGGCGCGCCGCCCTCGTTTTCCTCCTGGGCCGATTTCGAGAGCTACATCCAGCTCCTGGTCAAGACCCGCTCGATCGAGGAGCCGACCACGATCTGGTGGGACATGCGCCCGCACCCCAAGTACGGCACCCTCGAGCTGCGGGTGTTCGACATCTGCACGCGGGTCGACGACGCGATCTGCCTCGCCGCGCTCGCGCTCTCGATCGTCGTCAAGCTGATCCGCCTGCGCCGGGGCAACCGCTCGTGGCGGCGCTACCGCCAGGAGCTGGTCGCCGAGAACAAGTGGCGCGCCTCGCGCTACGGCATCGAGGGCAACCTGATCGATTTCGGCCGCGAGGCCGAAGTGCCGCTGCCCGACCTCGCGCGCGAGATGCTCGAGCTGGTCGACGACGTGGTCGACGACCTCGGCGTCCGCCGTGAGGTCGAGCACGTCGGCAAGATCCTCGCCGAGGGCACCAGCGCCGACCGCCAGCTCAAGGTCCACCGCGAGACCGGCGAGCTGACCGCGGTGGTCGACCACCTGATCCGGGAGACGCGGGAAGGGATCTGCTAGCGGAGCCCGCGGGCGGGAGGTCGAGGCCGTCGCGGTTTACTCGATACGCTGAGTAAAACTACTCGGTGGAGTGAGAAGAGGGAGCTCACCTCCGGTAAGCTCCGCCGCCGAAATGCGTCCCGTCGTCCTGCTCGGCCCGCAGCGGTTCCAGCCGACGCTGCGCTCGGTGGTCGACGCCCTCGGCATCGAGGGGCGGATCGCGGCGGTGACCGCGGGCTGGCAGGAGCGCGAGGGGGAGGACGCCGAGCTGTCGGACCACCTCGGCGGGCGGGTGGTCAACCTGCGGCTCCACGCGCGCGGCGAGGAGGTGTTCGCCGCCGAGCCGGCGCTGTTCGCGCGGCTGCGCCGGCGCCAGGAGCGGCTCAAGAAGCTCCAGGCGGTGTACCGGGTGCGCCTCGACTATCAGCTCGACGCGGTGTGGAAGCTCTACGAGCGCAACGGCGAGGGCGACGTCGTCGAGCCCGAGCGCGAGGACGCGGTCGCCGCCGTGCGCGCGCTCGACGAGCACCACCTCGAGCGGGTGCGCGCGGTCCACCGCGACGGCGACGCGCCGTGGCCGGCGCCGGCCGAGGGGCGCGGGCGCTACCCCGAGCTGGAGCGCCACCGGGCCGAGCTCGCCGAGGTCCTCGCCGGGTGCGACGCGCTGGCGATCGCCGGCGGCCACGTCGCGGTACTGCTCAACCGGCTGCGCCTGTTCCGGGTGCTCGAGCAGGCGCCCGCGCTGCCGGTCTTCGCCTGGTCGGCGGGGGCGATGGCGCTCGCCGAGCGGGTGGTGCTGTTCCACGACCGCCCGCCCCAGGGCGCCGGCCACGCCGAGGTGCTCGACGCCGGCCTCGGCGTGCTGACCGCGGAGCTGGCGGGCGCCGCGCTGCTGCCGCTGCCGCACGCGGCGCGCCGGCTGCGCCTCGCCGACCGCGAGCGGGCCGGGGTGTTCG
>CAZNIX010000521.1:0-3434 GCA_964573125.1 uncultured Thermoanaerobaculia bacterium | reverse complement strand
GCTTCCACGCCTTCGCGTTCCCCTGGTGGCTCCTCCTCGGCGCCGTCATCTTCGCGGCCGTAATCCAATTCGTGCGGCGGCGGGTCGCCGCCGGGATTGGATGCGCGGGCCGGGCGCTCCGTATAATCCAACGGGCGTTCGCCGCTCCGCGGTCGCCGTGCCGGGCGCCGGGGGCTGGAGTCGGTGGTGGGCATCGGCGCCGGCGATTCTACCGGTCGCGCGCACGCGGCCGGCCGCGGAGACGCGCGAGGTCGCGCCCGAGCGCCGGAGAATCGAGCCATGACCTCGTCGCAGCGCATCGACCGCCTGGGCGAAGAGATCGACGCCTTCCGCGTCGAGTTCGAGAAGTTCTTCGCCGGCGTCCGGCAGACGCCGCCGGAGGAGCTGCGCGAGCGGATCCGCGGCGCCCTGCGCCGCCTGCGCAACGATCCGACCACCCAGCTCGCCGACAACTTCCGGACCGCCCAGCTCGAGGCGCGCTTCAACAGCTTCAGCGAGCTGTTCAACCGGCGGGTGCGCGAGCGCGAGGAAGGGCGCGCCCCGATGCGCCCGCCGCCGGCGCCCGCCGCCGAGCCCGACGCCGACCGCGGGGTGGTCGTCGTCGGCGCGGTCGCCGACGCCGAGGCGCGGGCGCTGTACGAGGGGCTGGCGCGCGACCCGCAGAGCGCGGCGAGCTTCGATTTCGCGAGCTTCCGCCGCTACCTCGAGCGCCAGGCCGAGGCGATCCGCGCCCGCACCGGCTGCGCCGGCGTCCGCTTCCGGCTCGCCTCCGAGGGCGGCCGCATCAAGCTCAAGGCCAAACCGGTCGCCGGCTGAGGCCGCCCGATCCCCGGCAGCAAGCGCATCACCGGCAGCACCATCGCAGCACCCGCAGCAGCAAGGAGACGACGTGACCAAGCCCAGCCGCTTCCTCTTCGCCGCCCTCGCCGGCGCCGCCCTCATCGGCGCGGCCGCCGCCACCACCACCCCCAACCTCGCCCGGGCGCTCGAGGAGCAGCAGCGGCTGGTCGCCGCCGACCCGCGCGACGCGGCGGCGCTCAACGACCTCGGCAACCTCCTCCAGCTCGCGGGCCGGACGGAGGAGGCCGAGGCGGCGTACCGGAGCGCGCTCGAGGCGGCGCCCGAGCGGGTCTCGGCGCGCTACAACCTGGCCCTGCTGCTGCACCGCGCGGGCCGGCGGAGCGAGGCGCTGGCGGAGTACCGGACGGTGGCCGAGCACGATCCGGCTCACGCCTGGGCGCGCTACCAGATCGGCGCCCTCTACGAGGCGCAGGGCGACGAGCGCCGCGCCGTTCGGTGGTACGGCGAGGCGCTCGCGCTCGAGCCGCGGCTCGCCTTCCCCGAGTTCAACCCCGGAGTGATCGAGAACCGGCTGCTCGAGGAGGCGATGCTCACCGGCTACCGCGCCGAGCGCCGCCGCCCGCTCGCGCCCCAGGTCTACGAGCAGCCGGCGCGCATCAGGGACCTGATGCTCCCCGCCGCGGGGGCGGAGCCGGCGGTCGAGGCGGCCGCGGCCGAGGCGGCAGAAGCGCCGGCCGCCGAGCCGGCGCCGGTCGCCGCGGCGGCCGAGACCCTCTCGCGCGACGACCTCGACGCACGCTCGGTCAACCAGGCCTCGCCCCAAGGCGCCGGCCGCCCGCGCGCGCGCTACCGCCCGCCCGCGGAGTCCCCGTCCACGCCGTCCCAGGTCCGCTCCTGGCAGCGCCCGGCGCAGGGCGAGGACACCTCCGGCCGCGCCCCGACCGCCGGCGTCGCCCCCGGCACCGTGATCGTCCCCGACCAGCCGACGCTCCAGCGCGCCCCGGCGCCCGGCCCGCGGGTGATCACCCCCGGCGGCACCGTCCGCTACCGCCCCGGCGTCCAGAGCACCGGGCGGCTGGAGCTCGAGCTGGTGCCGTCGGCGACCGAAAGGCCGAGCTAGCCGGGCGAGATCAAACGTTGAACCGGAAGTGGATGACGTCCCCGTCCTCGACCGGGTAGTCCTTGCCTTCGAGGCGGAGCAGCGCCTGTTCGCGGCAGGCGGGGAGGCTGCCGAGGCGGAGGAGGTCGTCCCAGCGCACGACCTCGGCGCGGATGAAGCCGCGCTCGAGGTCGGAGTGGACGGCGCCCGCGGCCTCGCGGGCGCGGGTGCCGCGGCGGACGGTCCAGGCGCGCACCTCGTCCTCGCCGACGGTGAAGAACGAGACCAGGCCGAGCAGCTCGTAGCCGGCGCGGATCACGCGGTCGAGGCTCGGCTCGGCGAGGCCGAGGTCGGCGAGGAACTCGCGCTGCTCGTCGGGCGCCAGGCGCGAGATCTCCTCCTCGATCGGCGCGCTGACGACGATCGCGCGCGTCCCGGGTCCGGGGACGACGCCGAAGCGCTCCGGGGCGGCGCCGCCGGCGACCTCGCCCTCGCCGGCGTTGATCACGATCAGCATCGGCTTGGCCGAGAGGAGCTGGAAGCCGCGCAGCCGGCGCTCGTCCTCGGGCTCGAGCTCGAGCGCGCGCAGCGGCTGCTCGGCCTCGAGCGCCGGGCGGATGCGCTCGTCGAGGAGCTTCGCCTCGCGCTGCTCGTCGGGGGTCAGCCCGCGCTTGGTCGCCTGCTCGAGCCGGGCGAGCCGGCGCTCGACCAAGTCGTGGTCGGCGAGGATCAGCTCGAGGTCGACGGTGGCGACGTCGCGCGGCGGGTCGACGGAGGTCTCGGGGTGGGGGATCTCCGGGTCCGCGAACGCGCGTACGACGTGCATCAGCGCGGTCGCGGTGCGCAGCCGGCCGAGGTCGAGGCTCTCCGCCCCCTCGCCCCGGCGCAGGCCGGGGACGTCGACGTACTGGATGGTCGCCGGCACGTAGCGGCGCGGCCGGTAGAGGTCGTTGAGGCGCGCCAGGCGGTGGTCGGGGACGGTCGCCACGCCGACGTGGGTCTCGGCCGAGGCCGCGAACTTGCCGGTCTCGCGCCGCGACGCGGTCAAGAGGTTGAAGAGCGTGGTCTTGCCCGCCTTGGGCAGGCCGAGGATGCCGATCTCCATCTCATCTCCGTCTCACGTGGCCTCGCCCCCGCCGCTCTCGGCCGGGCGCAGCTCGAGCCCGGTGACGAGCAGGCTGGGGGCGCCGATCATGCCGTCGAGCGGCAGGAACGCGAGGTCGCGGGCCACCGCCTGCACCCCGCGCAAGAGCGCGCCGATGCCGCCGGCGAGCGTCGCGCGCGAGACCGGCGCCACCGCCCGGCCGCCGGCGACCGCGAAGCCGCACACCGGCAGGGAGAAGCGGTCGGCTTCGAGGTCGAACGCGCCGGCGCCGGCGGCGTCGAGCAGATAGTAGCCGCGCGCCAGCGAGGCGAGCAGCGACCCGGCGGCGACGCTCCGCTTCGGGCGGAGGTAGAGGTGGGTCGGGCCCGGCGCCGGCAGGTCGCGCCAGCTCGGCCGCCGGCTGCAGCCGGCGGCGGCCACTCCGGGGCC
>CAZNIX010000520.1:0-3437 GCA_964573125.1 uncultured Thermoanaerobaculia bacterium | reverse complement strand
CCGCCCGGCGGGGCGCCGGACCCGACGCCGCCGGCATCGAAGCGGCCCGGCCCGAAGCCGGCCGCGCCGCCGCCGGAGCCGCCGCCCACTTCGACCCCGCCCGCGCGCGCGCCGACTTCCCGATCTTCGCCCGTCACGAGGCCGAGACCGGCAAGCCGCTCGTCTTCCTCGACAGCGCCGCGAGCGCGCAGAAGCCGCGGGCGGTGATCGACGCCGTGGTCGACCTCTACGAGGGAAGCTACGCCAACGTCCACCGCGGCCTCTACGCGCTCGCGGCGCGCGCCGACGCCGCGTTCGAGGGCGCGCGCGAGACCGTGCGGCGCTTCCTCGGCGCCGGCCGGCGCGACGAGGTGGTGTTCACCCGCGGCACCACCGACGCGATCAACCTGGTCGCGAGGAGCTTCCTGCGGCCGCTGCTCGAAGCCGGCGACGAGGTGCTGGTCACCGAGCTGGAGCACCACTCGAACATCGTCCCCTGGCAGATCGTCTGCGCCGAGGCCGGGGCGCGCGTGCGCGCGGCGCCGATCGACGGCCGCGGCGAGATCGACCTCGAGGCGCTCGCCGGGATGCTCGGCGAGCGCACCCGGCTGGTCGCGGTCGCCCACGTCTCGAACGTCCTCGGCACCGTCGTGCCGGTGGCCGAGATCGCGCGCCTGGCCCACGCGCGCGGCGCCGCGGTGCTCGTCGACGGCGCCCAGGGCGCGCCCCACTTCCCGCTCGACGTGGGCGCCCTCGGCTGCGACTTCTACTGCTTCTCCGGCCACAAGCTCTACGGCCCGACCGGGATCGGCGTCCTCTGGGGCCGCCACGAGCTGCTCGCCGCGATGCCGCCGTTCGAGGGCGGCGGCGACATGATCCGGCGGGTCTCCTTCGCCGGCACCACGTTCGCCGACCCGCCGGCGCGCTTCGAGGCCGGCACCCCGCACATCGCCGGCGCCGTCGGCCTGGCGGCGGCGATCGCGTACCTCGGGAGCCACGACCCCGAAGCGCTGGCGGCGCACGAGCGCGACCTCCTCGCCTACGCCCTCGAGCGCCTCGGCGAGATCCCCGGCCTGACCGTGGTCGGCGCGCCGCGCGAGCGGGTGGGGGCGATCTCGTTCACCCTCGACGGCGTCCACCCGCACGACGTCGCTCAGGCGCTCGCCGCCGAGGGGGTGGCGGTGCGCGCCGGCCACCACTGCGCGCAGCCGCTGATGGAGCGCCTCGGCGTCGCCGCCACCACCCGCGCCTCGTTCGCCCTCTACAACACCCGCGCCGACGCCGACGCGCTCGCCGCCGCGCTCCGCCGCGTGCGCGCGCTGTTCGGCTGAGACCCCGGGGGCCGGCACCGTGAGCGACCTCACCGAGCTGTACCAGGAGGTGATCCTCGACCACAACAAGCGGCCGCGCAACTTCGGCCGCCTGGCGGCGGCCAACCGCGGCGCCTCGGGCGACAACCCGCTGTGCGGCGACCGCATCGACCTCGAGGTCGAGCTGCGCGACGGCCGGATCGAGGACATCGCGTTCACCGGCGCCGGCTGCGCGATCTCGACCGCCTCGGCGTCGCTGATGACCGAGGCGGTCAAGGGCCGTCCTCTGGCTGAGGCCGAGGCCCTCGCCGACCGCTTCCGCACCCTGATGACCGGCGCGGAGCCCGCCGGCGAGGAGCTGGGCAAGCTCGCCGCGCTGACCGGCGTGCGCGCCTACCCGATGCGCGTCAAGTGCGCCACCCTCCCCTGGCACACCCTGCGCTCCGCCCTCGCCGGCGCCGACACGACCGTGACCACGGAGACCGAGTGATGAGCGACCCCGCGACCGAACGACCGACCCGACCCGACTCCGAGACCGCCGCCGCGGCCAGCCCGGGCGCCGGGCCGGCATCGCCCGCGACCGCCGCCGAGCCGGCACCTGCCGCGGCGCCGACCCCGGTCGCCGCCCCCGACGAGCTGGAGGCCGCGATCGTCGAGGCCCTGTCGACCGTCTACGACCCCGAGATCCCGGTCAACATCTACGAGCTGGGCCTGATCTACGACATCGACGTCCAGGCCGGCGGCACGGTCGCGGTCAAGATGACCCTGACCTCCCCCGCCTGCCCGGTCGCCGGCTCCCTCCCCGGCGAAGTTCAGGACAAGGTCCGCGCCGTCGACGGCGTCACCGCCGCCGACGTCGAGGTGGTCTGGGACCCGGTCTGGAACCCCTCGATGATGTCCGAGGCGGCGAAGCTGCAACTCGGCATGTTTTAACTGCTGCGGCTTTGTCCATCTAGCCTCCGATGAACCTCCGGGCCGCAGGCCGGGAGGGCTTCCCTCCCGTCTCGCCAGAGTCGATCCCGACAGAGGCCCTGGACGGATCGAGCAGGCAAGGAGGTCCGTCCCGTGGGCGCTCCTCCCAGGCAGCCCTGAGCAAGCGCAGCACGAGCCGTCTCATCCGGCGTCGCCGACCCCCGCGCGCAGCGAAGAGCAGGCGCGAGCAACGCCCCTGGAGCTTCGAGAGCGAGCGCCGGTGGCTGGGAGGAGCGCCCACGGGACGGACCGGCCTCCAGCCAACAACGCAGTCGCCGGTCCCGGGGTGGCTACGGCGCCCGCCGGCATAAGCTCCGCATCGCCCCTGTTGTACGCCACGCGCCCGACATCCGTATACCGACAATGAAGCCTCCACCATGCGCCGACTCCAAGTCCTCCTCCTCGCCGTGCTGACCCTGGCCGCCGCCCTCCCGGCCCACGCCGGCGACCCGGTGAGCGAGGAGTACCGCTACCGCTGGCGCCTAGGGAACCTCCTCGGGGTGGTCGCCGGGCTGTTCCTGCCCAGCCACGGCGAGGGGGTGCTGCGGGTGACGCCGGCGGGCGGCGGCCATCTGACCAGCGAGCTGCTGATCACCTCCCATGAGAGCCGCGCCGGCGAGTACTGGCGCTACGGCTCGGAGCTCGACCCCGCGACCGGCCGCGCGCTGCGCGCCTGGTCCTCCTACCGCTGGCGCGGCGAGGAGAAGGAGAAGCGCGCCGAGATCGCGGGCGACGGCGTGGTCGACGTGGTCTCGGGGATCTGGGCGATCCGCCGCGACCCGCCGGCCCGGCCGCGGCAGATGGAGATCTGGTCCGACGGCAAGATCTACCCGGTGGTCGTCGTCCCCCGCGGCCGCGAGACCCGCACGATCGCCGGCCGCGAGATCGCGACCCGCCACTTCACAGTCCGGGGCTACGACGTCCCGGGCAAGCGCCGGTGGAAGGGCTCGCTCGAGCTGTGGCTGGCCGAGGACGCCGCGGCGACCCCGGTCGAGATCCGCATCGAGCGCCGTCTCGCCGACCTCCGCCTCGAGCTCCAGAACCCGCCGTAACACCCCCCAACGCGGCAAGGAGGTCCGTCCCGTGGGCGCTCCTCCCGCCAGTCCAGACCGCCGCCAGTTGCAAGGAGGTCCGTCCCGTGGGCGCTCCTCCCAGGCAGCCCTGAGCAAGCGCAGC
>CAZNIX010000519.1:0-3449 GCA_964573125.1 uncultured Thermoanaerobaculia bacterium | reverse complement strand
CGCCGGCGCCGAGCCCGCCGGGGCCGCGGCGGAACCCGCCGTCGAGCCGGCCGGCGGTGCGGAGCCCGCGGGAACCGGCACCGGTCCGGTTGCGCCGGCCGCCGCCGAGGGCCACGCCCAGGAGAACCACGCTCAAGGAAGCCACGGCGGCCCGGTGGTGCCGGTGCTGCTCGGGCTGGTGATCATCCTCGCCGCGGCCAAGCTCGGCGGCGAGCTGTTCGAGCGCATCGGCCAGCCGGCGGTGCTCGGCGAGCTGCTGTTCGGCATCGTCCTCGGCAACCTGGCCCTGGTCGGGATCTGGCTCGGCGACGCCGCCCCGGAGTGGCTCCTCGCGGGGCTCGGCGCGTTCGACTTCCTGTCGACCAACCTCGGCATCGAGATCCTCGCCCAGCTCGGCGTGATGGTGCTGCTGTTCGAGGTCGGCCTGGAGTCGAACGTGCGCGAGATGCTGTCGGTCGGGCTGTCGAGCCTGCTCGTCGCCTGCCTGGGCGTGATCGCGCCGTTCTTCCTCGGCTGGGGGGTGTCGGCGTGGCTGCTGCCCGACGAAGAGCTGCTGGTCCACCTGTTCATCGGCGCCACCCTGTGCGCGACCAGCGTCGGCATCACCGCGCGCGTGCTCACCGATCTCGGCAAGATCCAGACCCGGGAGTCGAAGATCATCCTCGGCGCGGCGGTGATCGACGACGTCCTCGGCCTGGTCGTGCTCGCGGTAGTGGTCGGCATCATCGGCGCCGCCAACACCGGCGCGGCGCTCGAGCCGCTGGCGATCGGCGGGATCGCCGTGAAGGCGATCGCGTTCGTCGTCGGCGCGGTGGTCGTGGGCGGCTGGCTGGCGCCGAAGATGTTCCGGCTCGCGAGCAAGCTGCGCATCCGCGACATGCTGCTGACCGTGGCGCTGGTCTTCCTCTTCGCGCTCTCGTTCTTCGCCGACTTCTTCGGCCTCGCCCCGATCGTCGGCGCGTTCGCCGCCGGCCTGGTGCTCGACGATCTGCACTACAAGGACTTCGTCGACCGCGGCGAGCACCGCCTGGAGGACGCGGTGCGGCCGATCGCGGTCTTTTTGGTGCCGATCTTCTTCGTCTGGATCGGCGCCCGGGTCGACCTCACGGTGTTCGGCCGGACCGAGATCCTCGGCTTCGCGGCGCTGCTCACCGTGGCCGCGGTCGTCGGCAAGATGATCTGCGCCGCCGGCGTCACCGAGCGCGGCCTCGACCGCGTCTCGGTGGCGGTCGGGATGGTCCCGCGCGGCGAGGTCGGCCTGATCTTCGCCTCGATCGGCGCCGGCCTCGTCCTGCACGGCCACCCGGTGATCAGCCCGTCGATCTTCGGCGCGACGGTGATCATGGTCATCGTCACCACCCTGATCACCCCGCCCGCGCTCAAGGTCACGCTCGCCCGCGGCGACCGCAGGAAGGCGGCCCGGCACGCCGCGGCGATCCCCGCCGAACGACCCGAGCCGGCGCCCTGAGCCGGGGCCTGCTCAGCAGGCCACGACGAGCCCGTTGGCAGCAGGACACGCGCCCACAGGCGCGCGGGCCGAAGGTCCGACTCGGGGGAGGGGACCCCGCAAAACCGCGCTTTTGCGGGGAGGGGGGCTGGAACAGCCCGCCTGAAAAAAAACGGCTAGGCGAGGACGACCTTGGTGTCGGCGAGGTAGTCGTGGATGCAGCGGCGCTGGTCGCCGAAGATGAACAGCACGTCGGCGAGCGAGAAGAACGGGCCGACGATCGGCACCGCGCCGATCACGCCGGGCACCAGCATGCGCAGGGCGAAGATCCGGCCGAGCGTGGCGCGGTCGTCGTTGGTGCGCACGATGCGGATCTTCAGCGCCTTCTTGCCCAGGGTCTGGCCGTCGCGGTGGAGGAAGTAGAGGTTGACGACGAAGATGGCGCCTCCGGCGAGCAGCATGAGGCCGAGGAAGACCGCCACGAGCGTGTCTTCGTTGGGTGGGGTGGCGGCGCCGCCGAAGATCATCAGCGGCAGCATCCCCACGAGCACCGCGGCCCCGTAGATCAGGCCGTCGAGGATCTGCGCCGCCAGGCGCGTGAACCGCCGCGCCAGCTCGGTGGCGGCGGCGAACGGCCGGACGTCGGTGACCGCCGCCATCGGCGCCCGGTAGGGATCGACCGCGGCCGTGGGCCGGGTGGCGTCGTAGAGGTCGCTCGCCGCGGCCATGCGCCGGTGGGCGGCTCGCTCGGGATCGAAGCGGGCGTAGATGATCCCGCACGCCGGGCACTCCACGGCGCCGGGCTGCCGCTCGAAGCCGCACTTCGGACAGCTCGCGGTCTCGGTCATGACACCCTCCCCAACGGAACCAGCCGGCAATCAGTGTCGGGATTCTATACAGAAGTCCGGTGGCCGCAGGACTCGCGCCCACAAGCGCGGGACCGCGAGCCGAGTTACAGCAACCCGCTGCGCTTGACCTCGAGATAGCGGTTGACCGCCGCGATCGGCAGCCGCTCGGGCTCGACGTCGAGAGTGAGGACGCCGAGCGCGCGGAGCTGCTCGTGGGCGCGCGCGCGGGCCTCGAGGTAGTGGTGGCAGGCGGCGACGGTGAGCGCGTCGCGGAAGTCCCAGACCTCGCCCGCGAGGGTCTCGCCGAGCGCGCGCTCGCGCAGGCTGGCGAGCACCACGAGGTGGCGCCGGCGGAGGAGCGCGAGCGCGGGGACGAGCTCGCCGGCGTCCTCGTCGCGCAGGTTGGTCAGCAGCATCACCAGCGCGCGCCGGCGCAGCCGGGCCTGGAGGTGGGCGGCGGCGGCGAGGTAGTCGGGGGGCTCGGCCGAGGTCCGGAGGTCGTGGACCGCGGTCAGGACCGCCGCGGTCGCCGCCCTGCCCTTGACCGGCGCGAGCCAGCGCGCCTCGCCGCCGAGCGTGGCCAGGCCGACGGCGTCGCCCTGGCGCGCCGCGGCGTAGGTCAGCAGCAGGACCGCGGTGAGCACGTGGTCGAAGTGGGCGAGGCCGGCCTCGCGGGCGCGCATCCGCCGGCCGCAGTCGATCATCATCACCACCTGCTGGTTGCGCTCGTCCTGGTAGTCGCGGGTGATCGGCTTCTGGCGGCGCGAGGTCGCCTTCCAGTCGATGTGCCGCGGGCTGTCGCCCGGGCGGTACTCGCGCAGCTCCCGGAACTCGGTGCCCTCGCCGCGGCGGGGGTGGAGGCGGATGCCGAGGTCGCCGAGCCGGTCCTCGATCGCCATCAGGGTGTAGCCGAGGAGCGGGCGGAAGTTGGGCAGCACGCGCACCGGCTCGCCGGCGCCGAGGCGCAGCCGCCGCCGCCAGAGCCCGAGCGGCGAGCGCAGGAGCGCCTCGGCGGGGGCGAACGCGGCGCGGCCGCGCTCACGCGGGCGCAGGCGGTACTCCAGCTCGCTCCAGCCCCCCGGCGGGAGCCGGACCCGGCGCGGCGCCGTGGCACGCCTCACCGGCTATAGCCTGGACGAGATCGTCGCCGGTGG
>CAZNIX010000518.1:0-3450 GCA_964573125.1 uncultured Thermoanaerobaculia bacterium | reverse complement strand
GTCGGGCGGGCGGCGGAGTGCGACCTCGCGCTCGCCGACCCGTTCCTCTCGCGCCAGCACGCGCGGCTGGTCCGCCGCGGCGCGGCCGTCGAGGTCGAGGACCTGGGGTCGAGCAACGGCACGCGGGTCAACGGCGAGCCGGTGACCGCTCGGTCGCCGGTGCGCCCGGGCGATGTCATCCAGCTCTCGGGCACCACGCTCGCCCTCCACGCCGGCGGCGCGGACGCCACGGTCAAGCCGCGGAGCACCGAGCAGTCGATCTACCTCGACGCCTCGCGCCTGCTCGCCGAGCAGGCGCGGCCGCTCGCGGACACCACCGACGCCGCGCTGCGCCGCGCCGCCGAGCGCCTGCGCCTGCTCAACGAGGTGCACGAGGCGCTCGCGCACTCGCTGACGCGCGACGAGCTGCTCGAGATGATCCTCGACCGCGCGTTCGACCAGCTCGCGCCCGAGGAGGGCGCCGTCTACCTCCGGCGCGAGGGGGGCGAGGGGTGCGAGCGCGCGGCGTTCCGCTCGCGCTTCGGCCCCGGCGCCGCGGGCTTCTTCTCGACCAGCCTCGAGCGCGAGGTCTACCAAAAGGGGCTCGCCGCCCTGGTCCTCGACATCGCGACCGACGAGCGCTTCGCCGCCGCCGAGAGCATGCTCAGCTCGGGCGTGCGCAGCCTGGTCGCGGCGCCGCTGCTCGCCGCCGACGCCGGCGCGCTGGGGATGATCGTGCTCAACTCCCGGCTGGCGGTCAAACGCTTCACCCAGGACGACCTCGAGCTGCTGGTCTCGCTCGCCTCGGTGGCGGCGCTGCGGCTGCGCAACATGGCGCTCGCCGAGGAGGCCGCCGAGCGCCGCCGCATGGCCGCCGAGGTCGAGCTGGCGCGCCAGATCCAGGTCGCGCTGCTGCCGCGACGGCTCCCCCGGCCGGCGGGCTGGGAGCTGTACGCGACCAACGTCCCCTCGCGCGGCGTCTCCGGCGACTTCTACCTCGTGCTCGAGCGCGCCGAGGGGAGGGAGCTGGTGCTGCTGGTCGCCGACGTTTCGGGCAAGGGGATCGGCGCCGCGCTGGTCATGGCCTCGCTCGAGGCGCTGTGCGGCGGCCCGATCGCCCGCGGCCTGCCGCCGGAGGTGGTGTTCGCGGACGTCTCGCCGCTCTTGTTGCAGCGCACCGAGGCCTCGAAGTACGCGACCGTGTTCCTCGCCGCGGTCGAGCCCGAGAGCGGCCGCCTCCGCTACGCGAGCGCCGGCCACAACCCGGCGCTCCTGGAGCGCGCGAGCGGCGAGAGCGAGCCGCTCGGGGCGACCGGCCCGCCGCTCGGGCTCCTGCGCGAGGCGCGCTACGCCGGCGTCGACCGGCGCCTCGAGCCGGGCGACCTGCTCGCGGTCTACAGCGACGGCATCGTCGAGGCGACCGACGCCGCCGGCCGCGAGTACGGCCTCGACCGTCTCGCCGACCTCTGCCGCCGCCGGCGCACCGATTCGCTCGCCGCGCTTGCCGCCGCGGTCGAGGCCGACCTCCGCGCGTTCGCCGCCGGCGTCCCGTTCGAGGACGACCGGACGCTGCTCCTGCTGCGCCGGGGTCCGTAGCGGTCGGTGTCCCCGCGCCTCCCGACGACGGCCGGCGCCTCGTTTCGAGCCTCGACTCCCAGGTCAGCCCACCGGGACCTCACCGATACGAATCGCGGGAGCTACTCCCGGGTCAAGGGGTTGTATGGCTCGATGGTCGCGGGATGGTCGCGGTGCCAGGACTCAATCACCCATCTCGCCCCGCGGCGTATTCTGGTCGCCCACCAGATATGGAGACTGGCGTCCGAACCGGATCATCTCATCCAGCTGCTCGAAGGCGCGGTAGATCGCGCTCCGAACTCTCTCGGCAGAGGCAAACGTCGGCAGAGTGATGCAGTACTTATCGCGAAAGAACTTCTCTCCCGATGTGAACCGCGGATCGATGATACGTACCGTCGGAAGACCCAACATTGTCGCGTAAAAGCCCTCGGCTTCGATCCAAGTGAGCGACACATTTGGTTCATCGCTCAGAAGGAACTGTATCAGACCAGACGAATCACGTATTGCGTTGGCAACCTCGGCAGAAACATAGTTCGAGGTCAGCGATTCGACAGTGGAAACGTTGCTCCGCAGGTAGCCGAATTCGACACCCACATCCTTGCAAAGCTCGAGAATCTCCTTGGCCCTCTCGAACTGGTCCGATCCTTTGATCGAGACAAATATACGATTGGATGAGAACGGTCGCACCGAGATGCTGCTGACCTTGATATCTCGTTGCCTCAGTGCATCTCGCAGCGTGCGACTGACCTCCTCGTTCGTCGGCGCGCTTGCCTTGAGTTGCCTCTGTACGTAGTCCATGACCAGGTGAATCCTGCCGATCTCGTAATCCCTCTCCCACCTGCTTTGAATGTTGTACGCTTGCCACAGATTCCAATCATCGGCCAGCGGCTCGAGCAAGTCGGCGAGGATTCCCATCGACGACGCCGTGCTCTCCTCGTATGAGTTTTGATAGCTGATCTCGGCGGTTCTGAATGACATCAGGTGGTCGCGGCTCAGGACCGCGAGCCGGATCAGATAGGCCTCGGTGTCGAGGGTGGCGAAGCCCACCGTGGGAAGCTCTTCTCCCAAGCCGGTCCTCAGGCAGAGCGCTTCCGAGTCCCTGAGCCGGATGGTGTTGCTGTCCACGACATCCGCCCGGACAGGATAGGTCGGCGGTCTACGCCCGGCGCAGTTCGCCACGACGTGGAAGTAGGCGAGATAGGAGAGACACCAGAGGCTCACCGGCCGCCGGCCAAAAGCATCATCGTACTGGAGGCAGTCGAGCGGCATGATCCCCTTGAGGTGACGGTTCAGGCCGCTGATGGGGAGGAGTGTGTCGTACTGACTGTCTCCGGTCACCGGCTTGTAGCGAAGTCGCTTGGCCAACCGATTCCAACCCTTTTCGCCTGCAAGCCGTCGTGTCATTCGAGCCTCGATCCGAGCACACTCGTCTTTCTGGCGATCCGAGAAGGACGTAATCCGCTCATCACTCCACCTCTGGTCCGGTCTCTCCCCACCTCCGAAACCGTCCGTTTCGTCGAGGAGCGCAATGCGTTCTGCCGCCTCGGATGTCGTGTACAGACCTCGCTCGGCCTCCGCGCTCGACGTGGAATCGCGCGCGAGCTCCAGCTTGAGTCGCTCGAGAGCAGCAACGAAGTGGACCGTAGCATAACGATGATTGGATCTACTACATCTAAAGAAAAGGATGTTCAAGCCCTCGCCCCGCAGGACGCGAAGCACTTCGTGCAGTGCACCCGGGCTATGCCGGATGTCGAGTCTCCCTGCCACCGCACGACCCCAAAAAGCGTAGGGGACCGGCGTCAGCAGGAGATCATGGCGGATGTCGACCGCTTCATAGTTACGCTCACTAGTGTCCGGCTAGAAGTCGAACAGAATCAGTTGTTTGCGCTGATCCAT
>CAZNIX010000517.1:0-3453 GCA_964573125.1 uncultured Thermoanaerobaculia bacterium | reverse complement strand
GGCCGGGCGCAGCGATCCTCGGTGATGGTTCCGTTGGTTCATCGCACTCCTCACTCCCGGTAGGCCCCGCCCGCGCGGCCGGCCGGCGGCCTCGGCCCGCCGGCGCCCCGGCGCGGGTGGAGCTGGCCCACCCATCCTACTTCCTCGCTGGCGAGGACTCGGTTCACCGCCCGCACCGTCCCGGACAACCGGTGCGCAGGGGCACGCCTTCCCCGCGGCCGCGAGGGTTGATACGGGCGGGAACGGGCGAGGGTTGTACTGCCGCGGCCAGCCGGGCGACCGCGCTCCGGGCCAGCGCCTCGTCGAACGGATAGCCGTCGGCCGCGTAGTAGCGGACGCATCTGGGCCAGGACGGCGTCGAGGTCGTCCTCTCTCGCGGTGCGGATCATGGCCGCCGATCGCCTGGACGGCATCCTCAACCAGATGCCGTCACCAAGATCATGGTGATGTTAGTCCGTGGGTGGGAACGAAGACCGCGGGGAGGCTTCAGGCGGTGGCCTTCCAGATCATCGATGGACGCTTCCTCGAGGCGGCGCAGTCCTGGAGGTAGAGGTTGATCAGCGTCTGGTAGGGAACGCCGAGCTCTTCCGACAGGCCCTTGAAGTAGTCGACCGTCCGAGTATCGAGGCGGATGGTGATCTGCCGCTTCAGACGCTTGGCGTAGGGATTCGGGCGCGCGTGGGTGAAGTCGTAGCTTTTCCTCATGGCCGCAGTCTCCGGTGGTAGGTGGCTCGCTCCGACCGATCGGCTCGCCGCGCCGAGATGATCCGGATGACCTCCTCCGCCGCTCGATAGCAGTGGCACACGACGAGGGTCCGAAGCCGAACGCTGAGCCCGAGGAGGAGGAACCGATCCTCTTTCTCCGAGTGATCCGGGTCGGCGAGGAGCAGGGCCCTCTCGTCATGGAACACGGTCGACGCTTCCGCGAAGGACACGCCGTGCTTCCGACGATTGGCGGCGTCCTTGGCTCGATCCCAGTCGAAGCGCAGCTCGGCCACCGCTTACACTGTAACTACGCCGTAGTGCCGGCGTCAAGCCCGGAGCAGACGGCCGGCTGCTCGACCGCCGCCGTGCGCCCGCCTGCGCCGAGCGGGCCCGCGCCTACGCCCCCGCCTTCCGCGTATAGGTCAGCCGCAGGTCGCCGACCCAGGTCTCGCCGTCGTCGGAGGTGGTCTCGTGCTTGAGCGTGAAGCCGTCGGCGGTCAGTGAGTGGAGGAGGAGCCGCTCGGTGACCGGCTCGCCGCCGAGGACCATGCGGGTGCCGGTCTCGGCGTTGGCGACCACCAGGCGGCCGTCCTCGCCCCACGTGCCCTCGAAGACGTTGAGGTGGGAGCTGTAGTCGTCGAGGACGGCGATCCGGTAGCGCTCGGCGAAGCGGTCCCAGCTCCAGGTGCGCGTGGCGTGGACGGTGCGGCCGAAGACGGTCGTCGTGATCGTCTCCTCGAGCGCGGCGCCGCCGAGGCGCGGCGCGATCGTCGCCGTGGTCGTGCCGCCGTCCTGCCACGGCGCGCGCGGGAAGGGCTTGAACTCGACCTTGACTTGAAACTCGCCGGCCATCGCCGCGAGCTTCGTCATGCCGGCGAGCGGCGGCAGGGCGAAGAGGTCCGCAGGCAGCTCGGGGTTGGCCTCGATCGCCTCGATCTCCAGCCGCCGGTGGCGGATGAAGTACTCGCTCTCGACGACGTGCGGGATCATCACCCCGGCGACCGGGCGGAAGTCGTCGAACCAGGTCTTGGCCTCGGCCGGCGAGCCGAAATCGTGGGCGGGGCCGATCTTGCCCGCCTCGAGGTGGGTCGCGGCGTCGAGGAACCAGGTCTCGGTGAACCCCTCGGCGCGCGCGACCTCGAGGCGCCAGGCGTCGACGCCGTCGAAGTCCTCGCGCCCGGCGAGCGTCACCGCGTGGCCCTTCTCGGCCCAGCCGATCAACGGCGTGTCGAAATCGGCCGTCGCCTGCGCGGCGGCCAGCTCGGGCGGGGTCATCGGCAGCGGCCACTCGGCGCCCGCCGGCGGCTGCTGTGCCCAGCCGGCCGCGCCGTCGTAGGCCTCGACGACCGGCGTGCCGAGCATCGCGGTCTCGAGCCGCCAGCGGTCCGGCCGCGCCCGCCAGAGCGTGAACGGCGCCGGCTCGCTGAAGATGAGGTGGGTGCCGGTCGCCTTGATGGCGGAGAGCCCCGCGAGCGCCTGGGCGCCCCCCTTGGCCGCGACGTGCCGGGCGACGAGCTGGTCGACGGTCGGCGGCGCCTCCGGCTCCTGCGCCCCGGCGGCGGGCGCGAGCAGGAGCAGCGCCGCCGCCGCCGCCGCCGCCGCCCCCCTACCCACTCCCCACCTCCACGCACACCAGCTCCTCGTGATCGCGCAGGTAGAGCCGGCCGTCGGCGAGCGCCGGCGCGGTCCAGGTGCGGCGGTCGAAGACCTGAAGCGACCCCAGCTCGTGGTAGCCCTCCGGCGTCGCCTCGACCAGCACCAGCCGGCCGCGGTCGCCGAGCACGAAGAGCAGCCCCTCGGCGGCGATCAGCGAGCCGACGCCGAGGCCGCGGCGCGCCCACTTCGACTCGCCGGTCGCGGCGTCGAGGCAGCGTAGCGTCCCCATGTCGAAACCGTAGATGTAGCCGTCGACGTGGACCGACGAGCTGAAGTGGTTCTTGAGCAGCCGGCTGCGCCACAGCTCGGCGACCTTCGGCTTGCCGTCGTCGCCGCGCCCGACCTCGAGCATCATGGCGCCGACGTCGGCCGAGGCCGAGACCAGGATGCGGTTGGGCGGCACGAACACCGGCATCGCGATCGCACCCGGCTCCCACGGGTGGGTCCAGTGGACGCCGCCGTCGGGGTGGAGCGCGACGATCTCGCGGCCGGCGGTGTGGACGAACACGAGCTGGTGCACGCCGTCGATGGTCACCGCGATCGGCGACGAGTAGCCGCCCGGGGTGTCGCGCGCGCTCCAGCGTACCGCGCCGGTCGCCTGGTCGAGCGCGAGCACCCCCTTGCCCAGGCCGGCGCCGACCTCGAGCACGACCAAGTCGCCCTCGAGCAGCGGCGAGGGGCAGAAGCCGCGCATCGGCACGCGCGCGCCGAGCTGCTTGGCGTCGAGCGACCAGACCTTCTCGCCGGTGGCGGCGTCGAGCGCGTGCAGGAGCCCCGT
Organism: uncultured Thermoanaerobaculia bacterium; assembly: GCA_964573125.1. GTDB lineage: Bacteria > Acidobacteriota > Thermoanaerobaculia > Multivoradales > JBCCEF01 > CAVSQV01. The sequence continues at coordinate 314 of CAZNIX010000517.1, read as the reverse complement.
CGAGGAGAACGCGTAGACGCGGCCGCCGGCGACCGCCGGCGTCGAGCGCGGGCCGTTGCCGAACTGCTCCTCGAACAGCGGGCCGATCTCGGCGCGCCAGACCTCGGCGCCGGTCGCCGGGTCGAGGCGCGCCGCGATCTCCTTGCCGCCGGCGCCGAAGAGCACGTAGGCGCCGCCCTCGGCGACGCTGACGGCGGAAAAGCCGGCGCCGAGCGGCCGGCGCCAGGCGACCTTGGGGCCGGCCGCGGGCCAGCTCCGGGCGAGGTCGCCGGCGGCGGCGCGGCCGCTGCGCTCGGCGCCGCGGAACTGCGGCC
>CAZNIX010000516.1:0-3462 GCA_964573125.1 uncultured Thermoanaerobaculia bacterium | reverse complement strand
GGGGCCCCTCCCCCGAGTCGCCGCTTCGCGGCGCGCGCCTGTGGGCGCGTGTCCTTCTACCACCGGCTCGCCCGACTGCTGCCACCGGCTCGCCAGTGGTTGCCATGCTCGTCGGTCTGCTGCCACCGCGTAGGGGGCGTGCCTAGCCGCGGGCGGCCACCAGCTCCTTGACCCGGGCGACGACCATGTCGAGGGCGACGCGGTTCTCGCCGCCCTCGGGGATGATGACGTCGGCCCAGCGCTTCGAGGGCTCGACGAACTCGAGGTGCATCGGGCGCACGCTCTGCTGGTACTGGCGCAGGATGTCCGCGAGCGCGCGGCCGCGCTCCGCGAGGTCGCGCTCGAGGCGGCGGATCAGGCGCAGGTCGGCGTCGGTGTCGACGTAGATCTTGAAATCGAGCAGCTCCCGGACCGCCGGCTCGGCGAGGATCAGGATGCCCTCGAGCACGACCACCGGCAGCGGCTCGACGCGGCGCGTGCGCTCGGTGCGGCGGTGGCGGACGAAGTCGTAGACCGGCGCCGGGATCGGCCGGCCGGCGCGCAGCTCCCGGAGGTGCGCGACCAGCAGCTCCTCGTCGAGCGCCGAGGGGTGGTCGAAGTTGTGGCGCAGCAGGTCGCCCTCGCTCGCCCAGTCGACGTCGCGGTAGTAGCTGTCCTGCTCGAGCAGGCCGACCCGCCCCTCGCCGACCGCACCCAGGATGGCGCGCGCGACGGTGGTCTTGCCGGAGCCGGTGCCGCCGGCGACACCGAGCAGGCAGGGGCGGGGCGTCAACGCTGGCATTTCGGGCAGTAGAAGGTGCTGCGGTTGGCCTGGACGAAGCGGCGGATCGGGGCACCGCAGCGCGGGCAGGGCGCGCCCTCGCGGCCGTAGACCGCGAGCGAGACCTGGAAGGTGCCGGCGTTGCCCTCGCCGTCGGCGTAGTCGCGGAGCGTGGTGCCGCCCTGGGCGATCGCGCGGGCGAGGACCTCGCGCACCGCGTCCGCCAGCTTCTCCCAGCGCGCCCGCGAGACGCGCGCGACCGACCGCTCCGGGTGGATGCCCGCCGCCCACAGCGCCTCGGTGGCGTAGATGTTGCCGAGGCCGACGACCACGCCGGCGTCCATCAGGAACGCCTTGACCGGGCCGCGCCGGCGCGCCGCGGCGGCGGCCAGGGCGGCGCCGTCGAAACCCGCGCCGAGCGGCTCGATGCCGAGCTCGGCGAGGTGGCGGTCGGCGTCGAGCCCGGCGGTCGGGGCGGTGAACGCGAGGCCGAAGCGGCGCGGGTCGACCAGCCGCAGCCGGCGCCCGGAGGCGAGGTGGAACGCGAGGTGCTCGTGCGGCTCGCGCGGGGCGTCGCCGGGGACCACGGTCAGCCGCCCGCTCATCCCCAGGTGGACGACCAGCGTGCGGCCGGCCTCGAGGTCGATCAGCAGGTACTTGCCGCGCCGGCGCAGCCGCTCGACGCGCCGGCCCCGGGCGTCGCGGCCGAGCCGGCGGCGGTCGAGCGGCTCGCGCAGCGCCGGCGCCCGCACCTCGATTCTCTCGATGCGGTCGCCGACGAGCAGCGGCTCGAGGCTGCGGCGCAGGACCTCGATCTCGGGCAGCTCGGGCACGGCGCGTGATCTTAGCCCGCCCGCGACCGCTCGTCGGAACTCTGCTCCGGCGCCGTCACCGCGGCGACTTCCCGGGCGGCTACCGTGGGCCGCGATCTTGCAGATCCAAGAAGCGGAGGGAGACGACCGGCAGCGCCGAAGTGAGGAGGCGCGCGATCCGGCAGGAACCCGGCGTAAGGACGTTTGACAAACGGCGGTAAAAAGGCGTAACATGCCGACCATGGACACCGCGCAGGCCCTCCTACCGCTCGAATCGGCGCGCCCCGCTGACACGTCCCCCCGCACCGGCGGCGCCCGCGAGTCGATCCCGGCGGCCCGTGACCGCGCTTTCCGACGCCGCGCGCCGCGCGGCGTCGAGGTGCGGCACTGGCCGGCGCGGGAGGTGCTGCACCGGTCGTCGGGGCCGTTCCCGTGGGTGGTCGATCCCTATCGCGCCTACCGGCCGCTCGGGGCGCGCAGGCTGGTCGGGCGGGGCGGCGGGCCGCGGGTGGTGGTCGAGGACGGCGCCCAGTGGGCGCTGCTGCGGACGCTCTCGCGGCGCGACCTCGAGGGCGAGCCGATCGCGCTCGGGGCGCAGACCGACCCCTACCTGCCGGCGCCGGGGGTCGCAGTCGAGGAGCAGCTCGGGGTCACCCGCTCGCTGCTCGAGACGCTGACCTCGGCCGCGGGGCTGACGCTGTCGCTGACCACGCGCTCGCCGCTGGTGCTGCGCGACCTCGACCTGCTGACCGATCTCGACCGCCGCCACGCGGTGACCGTCAACGTCCCGATCCCGGCGCTCGACCCCGGGCTGGTCGGGGCGCTCGAGCCCGCGACGCCGGCGCCCGAGGAGCGCCTGCGCGCGCTCGCCGGCCTGGCCGCCGAAGGGCTGACCGCGCGCCTGCTGGTGCGGCCGCTCGCGCCCGCGATCAACGACGACGCCGAGACGCTCGAGCCGCTGCTCGCGGCCGCGCGCGAGGCCGGCGCGGTCGACGCGGTCGCCCACTGCCTCGAGCTGCGCGGCGCCGGCCGCGCCCGCTTCCTCGCCTGGCTCGCCGCCGAGCGTCCGCGCCTGGTCGCCCGCTACCGCGACCTCTACGGCCGCCGCGGCACCCTGCGCCAGGCCGACAAGAACCGCACGCTCCGGGAGTTCCAGCGCCTGCGCCTCGCGCACGGCTTCCCGCGCCGGCGGCCGGGGCGGGGGTAGAGATCAAGCCGTCGCCGCGGCGACCCTGGCGACCAGGTGGGCGAGGGCGGCGGCGGAGTCGCCGCTCTCGCCCTTGAGCTCCAGCTCGGCCTCCAGCAGCCAGGCGGGGAGTTGCGCCGCGGCCTGGGGGCCGAGGCGGCCGGCGGCGAGGTAGGCGCGGTGGAGGGGGTAGGGCTTGTCGCCGGCGACCGGGCTCGGGACGCCGTCGGCCAGTTCGCGCTGGAGGCGCGGCGCCACGCTCGACTGGAAACGGGGATAGAAGCCCTCGCCGGCGCGCACGCTGTGGAGGTCCATCAGGCCGCGCACCGCCGCCACGCGCCGGCAGTAGCCCGCGAACAGGCCGAAGAACGCGAGCCGCGCCGCCAGCGGGTCGTCGGCCGCGGCGAGCAGGCGGCCGAGCCGCGCCAGCGCCTCGCCGCCGCGGCCGGCGCCGACCGCGTCGAGGATCTTGAACGCGTCTTCCTCGCCGCGGTCGGTGACCGACGCCTCGACCAGCGCCCGGCCGATCCGCCCGCCGGCGCCGGCGAGGCCGGCCAGCTTACGGTACTCGGCGGCGAAGCGGGCGGTCGAGTCGGCGGCGGCGCCCTTGTCCTTCCAGTCCCCCTGCTTGCGCAGCGTACGCCGCGCCAGCTCGGCGAGGGCGTCGCGGGCGATCGCGCTGCCGGTCTGGCGCTCGAGCTCCC
>CAZNIX010000515.1:0-3468 GCA_964573125.1 uncultured Thermoanaerobaculia bacterium | reverse complement strand
GGGGCCGCCGCCCCCGCCGGCGCCGGTTCCGGGGGCGGGCGCCGCCGCGGCGACCGACGGTGCGGCGGCCGGCAGCGGCACCGGGAACGGAACCGGCTCGCGCGCAAGGAAGCCGCGGGTGTCGCCGCGGCCGCAGATCTCGCCCTCCGGGTTGTGGTACTCGGCCCGCCGCCCGGTCGCGGTGTCGACCACCTCGATCCAATACTCGACGTCGGAGAGCGCGCCGTAGAAGTTCCAGATGTAGCCGTTGACCGGCCCGCCATCGAGCACCTTGACGACCAGCTCGACGCTGTCGGAATGGAAGAACCAGAACAGCCCGGTGCGGTCGGAGCCCGGGAACGGCAGCGCGCCGCCGCCCCCCGCATTGCCGGTGCGCGGATCGCGCCAGCGCACCCGCACCTCGAACCGGCCGCCGCCCAGGCAGAGAGTCTCGGCATCGGCGGCGCACGGCTCGGGCGGGCCGAGGCGGAGCGCCATCGGCTCGCCGCGCTGGAAGAAGAGCAGTGGGCCGACCTGGGCCAACTCGGTGACGGGACCTTCGAGGAGCCGGCGGGTGCCGGCGACGGTGCCGTTCGTCTCCCACAGCCCGGAGGCGGAGAGCTCGGAGCTCGAGGTCGCGAACCGCACCCGGTCGCCCGCGCTCCACACGCCGAGCACGTGGGCGGTCGGCGACAGCAGCGGCCGTAGGCTGCCCGTTCCCGCCGGGGTGCCGTCGCTCATCCAGAGGTCGTTGCGACCGCCGGCGACGGACTCGCGGGAGACGAAGAAGAAGCGTCCGCCGGCGGATGCGTGCGTCGAGTGCTCGGGCGGGGAGAACTCGGTCGGCGGGGTCGCGCCGAGCCGGACGGTGCCCGCGGCGGTGCCGTCGCTCGCCCAGACCGCGGGCTGCCCGGAGGCGCCGTCGGCGAAGAAGAAGACCCTGCCGCCGGCGGCGGTGAGCGAGCGGGGCCGCGAGCTCTCGAATCCGGGAACGAGGTCGGCGACCATCCGGGTGCCCGCGGCGGTGCCGTCGCTCCGCCACAGCTCCAGGCCTGCGCCCGCGCCCTCCGCGGCGAACAGCAGGCTGCCGCCGAGCGTAGCGAACTCGCCCGGTCGGAGCCCCGAATCGCTCGGGATGACCGCGACCGGGACCGTGCCGGCGGCGCTGCCGTCCGTGGCCCAGAGCGTGGGTTCTCCGGTCTCCGGGTCGGAGGCTCCGAAGTAGAGCTTGCCGCCCAGCTCGCCGTCGCCGGAGTAGGAGATCTCCGCCTGCAGCAGTCGCCGCGTGCCGGCGACCGTGCCGTCGCTGGACCACGGGCCGCCCTCGCCGGTCGACGGCGCCCCGACGAACGCGACGGCGCGGCCGCCGAGCCGGACAACGCGCGCCCCGGCGAGCGAGCTGCCGGAGGCCAGTTCGGCCAGCCGTGCCGGCGGACCGCTCGCGCGCACCCGCCACAGCTCGAGGGGTCCGTCGAGTCCCTGCTTGGCCACGAACAGCGCGTCGGCCCCGAGGACGACCGGCTCGGAGTAGGGGTGACCGGGCGGGGACTGCCGGTTGGGGTCGACGACGATCCCGAGCCGCCGCGTCCCCGCCTCGGTGCCGTCGCTGATCCAGGGTTGATAGCCGACGTCGGGCTCGCGGGCAAAGAACAGGACCCCGTCCTCCCAGGGCGTGAACAGCACCGGATCGGAGCCGGCGGCTCCGAACCGGCGGGTCTCGAGGTCCACTGCCAGACGGGTCCCTTCCGGAGTGCCGTCGGAACGCCAGATCTCGTTCCCGTGCTCGCCGTCGTTCGCGGTGAAGAGGTAGACGCCGCCGAGCGAGGCGCTGCTGAAGCGGGCCGGGCCGCTCTGTTCGAACGGGTTGACCGGGGCGAAATCGGTGAGCTGCACGGCGCCCTCGCCGTCGGTCGTGGTCGCCCAGAGCTCCTGCTCCTGATTCCCGGTGAGGATGTACTGGGCGAGGAAGAAGACCCGACCGCCGACCTCGTGGAACTCGAAAGCAAACGAGTCGCAGCTCCCAGGACAGATGTCGTGGACCATGTGGGTGCCCGCAGCCGTGCCGTCGCTCCGCCACGGCTCGAGACCGTGCACGCCGTTGTCGGCCAGGAAATAGAAGCGCCCGTCCAGCCAGGCGTGGAGGCCCGCCTCCGACGAGCAGGGTCCGGGGCAGACGTCGGCGACCAGCCGCGCGCCGCCGGCGTCGGCGATCCACGGCTCCATGCCGTGCACGCCGTCGTCTACGGCGAACAGCACCGCATCCTCGGAAGGAACACCGAAAGGCTGCGAGAAGCGACTCTGCCCGAACGACGTCAACTGCCGGGTACCGGCGCCGGTGCCGTCGCTGCGCCAGACCTGAGCCGGCTGGCCGCCGACCGCGGCGGCGAAGAAGATCGCATGGCCGGCCTGCTGCACCCGGCCGATGATCGAGGAGCCGCACTGCTGCGTGTCGAGCACCAGCAGCGGAACGGTGCCGGGAAAGGTGCCGTCGGTCCGCCAGAGCGTCGTCTCGCAGGGCGCGAAGAAGGAGTCCGTGGCGAAGAACAGGGTCGCATCCGGCAGGCGCTGGAAGCGGCCGACGGACCCGCCCATCGGCCCGGGCACCAGATCGGCGAGCAGGCGCGTCCCCGCCTCGGTGCCGTCACTGACCCACGGCTCCGAGCCGGTCGCCGGGGCGGAGCCGCGGAACACGAGCGCCTCCCGTCCGATCGAGAAACCGGACACGAAGCGGAGAGGACCGTCGGGGCCGTCGATGCCGAGGGGACCCCTGGTGCCGGCGCGCGTGCCGTCGGTCACCCAGAGTCCTCCCCGGTCCTCCGGAGGCTCGAGATCGAACATCTCGAAGAAGAACAGGCCCCGGTCCTCGAGGACGCCGATTCCCGGGAAGCCGACGTAGAGTTCGGTGCCCAGACCGTGGGTTCCGCCGAAGGTGCCGTCGGAGGACCAGAGGCGGAACAAATGCGCCGGTGGCGGCGCGTCGGGCGTCTCCCGCGCGGAGAACAGCAGCCGGTCACCGAGCGCCCACACGAACTCGGGGCTGGACGAGCACGGACCGGGGCAGACGTCACGGATCAGCCGGGTTCCCGCCGGCGTGCCGTCGGTGACCCACAGCTCCCGGCTGTGGTCTTCGTCTTCGGCGAACAGGAAGACCCGATCGCCGACCGGGACCAGGAACGGGTCGGAACCGAGCTGTGGACCGATCCCGGGGACGATGTCGCGGACGAGGTAGGGCTCGTCCGCGCCGAGGCCGGGGGCGATCGAGGCGAGGAACAGGAAGAGCGGCAGGACGGTCGGACACCTGCGCTTCGAGATGGCCATCGGCGGGAGCCTCCGGGAGCCCGGGCCTTGCCGCCCGAGCATCAGCCCGTATCGCGGCTCGGCAGCGCCTGAGTATACGTGGAACCGTCGGGCGGCCGAACGCCGGCGGCCGGGGGCGGAGCCCCGGGCCCGGGGCCGTCAGCCCGCCCCGCCCGCCGCCGCCGCGCCGGC
>CAZNIX010000514.1:0-3469 GCA_964573125.1 uncultured Thermoanaerobaculia bacterium | reverse complement strand
AGAAGGAGCCGCGCTTCGAGCCGGCCCGCCCCGAGCCCGCGGCGCGCCCCGAGCCGGCCGCCGCCGCGCCCCGCGATCAGCCCGCCGAGCGCCCCGACTCCCCGGCCGACGTCCCGTTCTACCGCAAGGCGATCGCCCAGAACCGCGGCGACGACCCCGGCGGCTTCGGCCCCAACTGGTCGAGCGTCGACGACTACGACATCCCGACGGTGTTGAGGAAGCAGATGGATTGAGGGGAGTGAGCTAGCCGCGCCGGGGCGGAGCCAGGACGCGAGGCTCCGTGCCGGTTGCTCCTCACCGTCGTGGAGGTAGACCAGCCGCGAGGGTTCCGTCTCGAACCACACGAACGATCCCCAGGCCAGGGAAGTGGCCGTGGTCCGGAACGGAGACTTCGCGCGGTCATGGAACGCGGTCACGAAACCGGCGTCGTTCGTCGACGGCGCCGTCAGTGACCACGCATTCGACGAACACCAGCAGCGTCGGCTTGACCCCGATGTCGGCCAGCACGAGGTCCGGCAGCGCTACTTGCGGATCGATGCGCAAACGGACGGCGCGTAGCAGCTCCTCATCGCGATAGGTGACCTTGTCCGCGGATTCGCTCAGCAGCACGACGGCGGGGTCGGCCAGGAAGCGCCGCGCAAACTCCTCGACCACCGCCTTGATCAGGCGCGAGCTCGGGCCCGGAGCGAGACGCCGGACCTCGCCGCCGGGCAGGGTCACGAGCACGCCCGCGCCGCTCGCCGCGGCGCCTCGCCGCTCGAGCGCGATGCGGGCGAGCGCGGCCGGGCTGAGGTGATCTCGCCGCCAGGTCTCGATCGCCGCGCGCAGCGCGCCGCCCGACAAGCCGGGATCGCAGAGCGCCAGAAAGGTGCGCCTCAGCGCATAGCGCGGCTTCGGCGAGGTCGTGGCCAGTCCGGTTCGTTCCACGACCGCTCCGAGCTCGACTAAGAGCCGCAGCGTCTCGTCCCTGATCGGCTCGCGCGTGTTCTCGCTGTACCAGCGGCCGCGGATCGTCCGCGGGCGTCGCGGACCCTGCACCTTCTCCAGCCACAGTTCTCGATCTCGTCGGTCCAGTCTCCGAGCCTGCCGATCCGTCATGTCGGTGACCGCGGTCGGGCGAAGCCAGCGGTCTTCGCCCTCGATGGCATAGCCGTATAGAAACACGAAGACGGTCCTGGCGGCGATCTCCCGGCGCACCCAGCCGCGCGGGTCCGACTGCTCGGGGATCAGCAATCGCAGCCGCCGGAGGACCTCCTTCGGCGAGGGGAGGGATGCCTCGAGCCATTCAGGAAGTGGCGTGGCCATAGGCCTCCGTCACGACCTGCTCGATCGACTCGTAGCACGCGAGGCCTTTCTGCGTGCGCAGCAATCTCTCGACCTCCTCGAAGATCCCCCGCGGCGGCAAGGGCAACGCGTGAAGCTCGGTCGCCGAGACCGCCACCGAACCGGACAGGCAACGAAACACCTGGTCGACCACCGCGGTGTTCAGGACCGCCGCCAGGGCACGGGGCGACACCGGGTTGCCGGAGGCGGTCGACAGGACGTTGACGTGGTTCTCGACCACGATCTTGCCCCAGCGCGCCAGGAACTCGCCTGGCAGATGGCGGCACGCAGCCCACCATCGCTCGTGATCCGAGCCGCGACGGGCAGGAGGAAGGCGCCACCGCCGTAGGCAGGATCGAGCACGGTCGCGTGCGTCCAATCGACGCCGTTCGCCGCCGCGAGGTCGAGGAGCCGGGCTGCGAGGACCGGAGGAGTGTAGTAGGCGCCCCGCTCCGATCGGACTCCCACCGGCAGCAGGTCCGTGTAGAGCAACCCGACGCGATAGGCGGCTTCGATCAACGGCAGGTCGGATAAGGCCTGCGCAGCGGGCTCGACGGCGAGCGCGACGAGCGGCGGGACGATCGAACCCGGTTCCAAGGAGGGCGGCAGGTAGCGGCGATCTCCGGCGGTCAGCCGATCCCACAGGGCGAGGACGACACGCCGGCAGACGCTCTGAGCGAGCGCTTCGCCCCGCTCGGGCTCGGCCTCGTTCAGCGCTCCGGCTGCCGCCGAGAGCTCCGCGGCCAGGGCCGACCACGGCCCGGCGACTCTCGCGTCGGCGGCAACCGAGGCCTTCTCCATCGTGCTCAGGACCATTGGCCCCAAGTTACCGCAGCCAGCGGCTCGGCTCAAGCCGGATGAGTGAGAAGAGACGGGAGCCCGGTTCGGCGAGATGTCGAACGTACGAGTAGGTTGTCTGGTACGTACCTCTCTGCTAGGCTCCCCCTCGCACGGCGCGAGGAGACCCATGACCGTCACCGCCTCCAAGCTCCGCCAGGACATCTACCGCATCCTCGACCGCGTGCTCGAGACCGGCGTGCCGGTGGAGATCGAGCGGCGCGGCAGGATCCTCCGGATCGTGCCCGACCAGCCCCAGGACAAGCTGGCCGCGCTCAAGCGCCGGGACGACTATCTGCGCTGCGACCCCGAGGAGCTGGTCCACCTCGACTGGTCCGATGAGTGGCGGCCCTGACCCGGCGGTCGCCTACCTGGACACCCACGCCGCGGCCTGGCTCTACGCCGGCCGCGGCGAGCTGTTTCCGGAGGCGACGCGGCGGGTGATCGGCGAGCACGCTCTGCTGATCTCCCCGGCGGTGTTCCTGGAGCTCGAGTACCTGTTCGAGATCGGGCGCACGGAGCGGCCGGGCGCGGAGGTGGTCGCCGACCTCGGCGAGCAGATCGGGATTCGGCTCTGCGATCTCCCGTTCGCCGCGGTCGTGCGCTCCGCGGCCAAGCAGAGTTGGACGCGCGACCCGTTCGATCGCCTGATCGTAGGCCACGCCGCGGCTCGTGGCGCGCTGCTCATCACCAAGGACCAGACCATCCAGGAGCACTACGGCCGGTCGGTCTGGTCAGAGCGACCGGCCTCCAGGAAGTAGCCGGCCTCACCGTCCGGCGGCGGGTTGCCGGGCGATCTCCTCCGACGAGCCGGGTGTGGCCGGTTGCGGATCGCCCGGCGCGAGCCCTCGCCGCCACCGTCCCGCCACAACCGCCCGCTACACTGCGCCAGTCGTGGCGCTCTTCCGCTCCCGCCTCGAACGCCGGTTGTGGCTCGCCGCCGGCGGGCTGCTCGCGGCGATCTACCTGTCGCTCGCCTGGGTGCGGCCGGCGTCGGAGGCGTTGCGCGCGCTCGGACTGCTGCGCGCGACGATGATCGGCGCCTTCCTGGCGGTGGCGGCGGGCGTCGGGTGGGCGCTCGCGCGCGCCCGGCCGGGGTGGCGCGAGGTCGCGGTGCTGCTGCCGTTCGCGGCGTTCTACCTGGCGGTGCTCGCGACCATGGCGCGCGCCGAGGAGGCGTTCCACTTCGTCGAGTACGGGGCGCTCGGGGCGCTGGTCTACGGCGCGCTGGCGGTTCGGCCGGCGGGCGGAGCGGCGGTGGCCGGGCCGGGACGCGGGCCGGCGCCGGCCGGGGCGCCGGCCAGCGCCG
>CAZNIX010000513.1:0-3482 GCA_964573125.1 uncultured Thermoanaerobaculia bacterium | reverse complement strand
AGCGCCCCGGCGGCCCGTTCTTGGTGGTGCTCGACTGCGTGGAAGACCCGCGCAACCTCGGCGCCCTGCTGCGCGTCGCCGAAGGCGCCGGCGCGGCGCGCGTGCTGGTCCGCGACCGCGGCTCGGCGCCGCTCTCGCCGGCGGCGGCCAAGACCGCGGCCGGCGCCGGCGAGTGGCTGCCGGTCGAGCGGGTGACCAACAGCGCGCAGACCATCGAGCGGCTCAAGGCCGACGGCTTCTGGGTCTACGGCGCCGACGCCGCCGGCGAGCCGCCCTGGCAGGTCGATCTGACGGGACGGGTCGCGCTGGTCTTCGGCGGCGAGGAGCGCGGCCTGCGCCGGCGCACCCGGGAGCTGTGCGACAAGCTGGTCGGCCTGCCGATGCGCGGCCGCGTGGCCTCGCTCAACCTCGCGACCGCCGCCGCGGCGCTGCTCTACGAGGCGGTGCGGCAGCGGACGGGGCCGGGCGGGGAGCGGCCGAAGGGCGCAGCCGCGGGGAAAGGCTGATCGCCCGGCGGTCGTGCCGCTGGGTGCTAGGCTTCCGGTGGCTGGCGAGGCAGAACTCGGCTCTCTGGCCCATCCCGATGCCTGAAGCGATCGAGCCCCGCGCCGAGGCGACCGCCCACGAGCTGTTCGAGCGTCTCTACGAACCGATCTGCGTCTTTTTCCTACGGAGGGGTTTCAGCCACGAGCAAGCCCAAGACCTGACCCAGGAGACTCTGCTGAGGGCCTTCCAGCGCATCGATACCCTCCGTGATTCGTCGAGCGCCCGGTCCTGGATCTTCAGTGTTGCGGCCAACGTCTTCCGAAACCAACTGCGCACCTGGGGAGCTGCCAAGCGACAGAGCATCGAAGAGCCGCTCGAGTCTCTCGACGAGACTGCGCAGGAAGTCGCCGAAGGGTACGTTCCGGGAGCCCGATTGTGGCCAGGAGCAGCGTCGGATCGTGACGTCGTCAGCGAACTCCTGGTACAGGAGAGGAGAGCACAGCTCACCGCTGCCATGCGAGAACTGCCTCCGCGAATGAGACAGGCCATTCTCCTGCGCGTCGGTCAGGGCCTCAAGTACCGTGAGATCGCGGCGGTAATGCAGGTGTCGATCGAGACCGTGAAATCACTGCTCTCCGCCGCCCGAGAGCGACTCCAGCGGCAGCTCAGCGCGGAATCGGGCGATGGCTCGTCCGACTGAGCTGGTCCAAGAGGTCTCGAGCGGCCAAGGGAGGCAACCGCGCCTTGACTGACCAACCGCCGGGTAGACCGTGTCTCCCGAGACAGGAGACTCGATCATCGAGTCGCAGCGGGCCATGGCGGAGACGAGCATAGGACTCGGCGAGGCACTTCAGGCCGGGCTTCAATGGGGCCTTCGTCGGCACCCTTCGCTCGAAGATCTGGAGGCCTACCACCGAGGTAGCCTGGACGCGGAGTCCCATGAGCGCGTTCTCGACCACCTGTCTGAGTGCCAGGACTGCACGATCCTGCTTCTCTACGGGGTGATCGAGCCTGAGGGCAACGGTGCGGGCAACGCGCATGAGCCGGCTCCACGGATGCGGGCGGAGGAGGTCTGGGATCGGCTTCGCTCGCGCCTCTCGGCTGCTCACGAGCGTGGCTGCAGCCTCGCCGAGTTGAGCGAGAAAGGCCGCCTCCCGCTCGCACGGGCCCTGGAAACTTCGGTCGCCGTCGCCCGCGCACTGGCCCGGGCCCATGGGCGAGGGCGGGTGTTCTCGGACCTCCGACCCGAGAACATCGTGCTCGAGCCGGACGGCGAGGTGCGCATTCTCGAGTTCGGACTCGCGCCGACCGCCGAGTCCCTCAAGGTCGGCTATGGCCGGGGTCCCGAGGAGGCCGTCGTCGATCTCTACCGATTCCTCTCCCCGGAGCAGGTGGCGCGCGCGGGCTTGACTCCCCAGTCCAACCTCTTTTCCCTCGGGGCGCTGCTCTACGAGTTGCTGACTGGCACCTCGCCGTTCCGGGGCTCGACGCCACTCGCGACCGCGAGCCGGATCCTCAGCTTCGATCCCCAGCCGGCGAGCGAGTTGGTCCCCGAGGTCGGCTCGTCGTTGTCGGAGCTCATCGACCGCCTGCTTGCCAAGGACCCCGAGGCGAGGCCCCGCGACGCGGAGTCGGTGGCGCGAGAGCTCGAGCGGATGCTCGAGACACCCCCATCGTCCGGAGCGCCGGCGGCAGCGGACCTCGAAGCCGAGATCGAGCGGCTCTATGACCGGATCATCCTGCTCGGCGACGACTCCGAGCTGGAGCCCGCCGCGAGGGACGAGGAGATCAAACACGCGTACGCGCGGCTGCTCGAGCTCCAGGCCGCCGAGGCCGAGAGCTTTCGCGAGCACTTCGAGGCGAGCCTCGAGATGCCGATCGATGCGGGGGAGCAGATCCTCGCTCGTGCGCGGAGGTTGAGGGAGGAGCTTGAGAGTCTTGCCGCCGGTGACGCGGCCGCCGAGCTCTCCGGTTCGCCGTAGGCATCGGCCGCGGCCCGCCGGCCGCTGGGGCGAGTACCGCCCGTGCCTGCGCTGGGACTTCGGCTTCACCTGCGCCTTCTGCCTGCTCCACGACGCGGATCTCTACGGGGGACTGCCGGGCGAGGGGTTAGGGGGCACGACCGTCGAGCACGTGATCCCCCGCAGTGTCGACCCTTCGCTCGCCAATGTGTACCAGAACTGCGTCTACGCCTGCCGCTGGTGTAATCGTTCGCGCTCGGCCCGGCCGGCCGAGTACCGCGGGGCGCAGCTCCTCGACCCGACGCGAGACGTGTGGGGCGACCGTTTCGTCGCCACGGCCGACAAGCTCCTGCCGGCGGAGGGCGACGTCGATGCCCAGGCCACCCACCTTGCGTACGGCCTGGACGATCCGCGGAAGATCGGACGGCGCCGGGCACGCCGCGAGCTGGTGACCGACCGGCTGTACCTTCTGGCGCGGCAAGGGGTCGAGTTCACGGAGCTCCTGCGGCACGCTGATCTCCTGCGGCAGCGGGACCCCGCCCGCTTCGCAGAAATCTTGCGGGAGATCCGAAGGCTGAGAGCCGACGCGCGCCGCGCACTGGGAGACTTGCGGCGTTATGAGGCAGTGCCGGTCGATGCCCCGCGATCCTGTCGCTGCCCGCAGCCGCTCGGGTTCTCACTCCCGGAGTCTCTCGATCGGCAACTGGTCGAGGTGCCGCACCCTGCCCTCCCGCGCGGGCCGGGGAGCGCCGTGCGGTAGATGAGCCCCGAAGACATCGCCGAGGCGATCGCCGCCTCGCTGGCCGGCGGCTTCGCCGGCGTCGCGCTGGCGGCTGCGTTCGGGTGGGCCGCGTGGCTGGTGGCGCGCCGGCTCGTGCCGGGGCCCGCGCTGGCGGCACGCTGGTCGGCGGTCGTCCTCGCCGCGCTCTGGCTGCCGACAGCGGGGTTTTGGCTGCTCTCGCCGTGGCGGCTGTTCCGGCTCGGACCGGCGCTGGCGTTCGCGGTCGCGGCGGCGGCGGCGGCGCACGCGGCGCT
>CAZNIX010000512.1:0-3486 GCA_964573125.1 uncultured Thermoanaerobaculia bacterium | reverse complement strand
GCGGCCGCGGCGCTCGGGCGTGCGCGGGTACTGCGCGAGGCGCTGTTCCGGCTGTTCGCGACGGCCGCCGCCGGCCGGCGCCCCGAGCCGGCCGACCTCGCGGTGCTCAACCGCGCGCTCGCCGCTGCGCTCGCCCGGCTCCGCGTGGAGGATGCCGGCGGCGCGCCCTACGGCTGGCGCTGGCGAGGGGATGGCGACGCCGAGCCCGCCCTCGACCGCGTGCTCTGGCCGGTCGCGTGGTCGGCGGCGGAGCTGCTGATCTCGGACGACCTCGCCGCGGTCCGCGAGTGCGCCGCCGCGGACTGCCGGTGGCTGTTTCTCGACCGCAGCCGCAACCGCAGCCGCCGCTGGTGCGCCATGGCGACCTGCGGCAACCGGAGCAAGGCGCGCCGCCACTACCGCCGCCGCCGCGCCGACCGCTGACCCGGGGACCGGACGACACCCGCCGAGCCGGCCTCCGCGCCGGCCGTCCTCGCGCCCGACGCCGCGGCCCTCAGCTCCCCACTGCCGCCGACCAGCGCGCGAGATCCCCACTTTCGAAGCCGTCGGCGAAGATCCGGCGGCTGAACCACGGGGCGGTGAACGGCGAGCCGAGGAAGAACTCCAGCAGCATCGTCCCGACCTTCTCCTCGGCCGGCTGTGCGGGATGCGTGCCGTCGTTCTGGAAGTCGGCGCACGCCCACACCAGGCCGTCGGCGCGCGGGGTCAGACCGTCGGCCCACGGGTAGGGACCCCAGCCCAGCCAGGGGGCGGCGGTATCCCAGTCGAGATCGCCGGCGAGCGGATCGGCGCCGCTGCCCGCCATCTGCTCGATCTGCGCCTCGATCAGCCACTTGACGGCGAAGCCGGACTCGTAGGCATAGGGCTCCGGGTTGAGCGAAGTCGAGGCGTAGCCGGCGTAGATGCGGCTGGAGAGGAAGGCGAGCCGGAGGTTCGGATAGCGCACCGCGAGCGCCCGCGCGACCGCACCGAAACCGGCGACCAACGCGAAGGCGTCGGCGTCCGGGTCGGGGAGCGACACCGTCGGCTGGGCGTTGGCGAGCTTGACCCACACCGCCACCACCTGGGCCTCGGTCAGCCCCTGGGGCGCGAGCACCTGGTCGCGCACGCGGTCGTAGTTGGGGTCGTCCGGGGCATCCCAGGTGGCCGTGGTCTGGCCGCCGCGGGCACCGTTGGCGATCGCGAGGCCGTCCCGGCGCACCGCCGGATGGTCCGCGGCCTGGCCCATGAACGTCCACGGGTCGCACGGCGGCCCGCCGCCCTGGGCGCAGAACTCCTGCGTGGTGTTCGACATGCCGATCGAGAGCAGGGCGTAGCTCCCGGCGGGATCGGGAACGCCGCCGGCGTCGAGCGGCCGGATCGCCAGCGCCCGCGCCCGACCCTCGGCCCGGTGCGCCGGCGGTGGCTGGTTGCCACCCGGGTAGAGGCCGCCCGGGTAGAGGCCGAGATAGAGGCCACCCCCCAGCTCGGGGAGCGGGGTCAGGCCGACCGAGGTCACCGTGCAGTCGGACGCGGCCGCGGTGCCGCCGCAGATCAGCGCCGCGCCGGCGGCGACCGCGGCCAGCCGCCGGGCCACCGGCCGGGGCGCGGCGGCGTGGTCGCGCAGGGTCGCGTGGGTCATCGTCTCGTCCCTCCAGATCGCCGCGCCGGGACACCGCCGCGGGGTGCTCCCCGTTGCCCGGCGGGCCGCCCGGCGCGGCCGGTTGCCGTGAGTGCCGGAGGAGCAACACGCGGCGGCGCCGTTTCCTGCGCCCGCCGTTCCTGGCTCAGCAGGTCGGCGAACTCCTCCGCGGTGAGGGCGGCCGCGGCACCCCGGTCGGTGGCGCGGGCTACTCCCCGTCCTCGCCGCGCAGCGGGAACAGCTCGGCCTGGCGGCGGTCGGCGGCGGCGATCGGGACGCGGTAGTCGCCGGTCCAGCAGGCGGTGCAGTAGCTGTCGGGCGGGCCGCTGACCGCGGCGAGCAGGCCCTCGAGCGAGAGGTAGGCGAGGCTGTCGGCGCCGATCGCGTCGCGGATCGCCTCGACCGGGTGCCGGGCGGCGATCAGCTCGCCGCGGGTCGGCATGTCGATGCCGTAGTGGCAGGGCCAGCGGGTGGGCGGCGCCGAGATCCGGACGTGGACCTCGGCGGCGCCGGCGTCGCGCACCATCTTCACGATCTTGGGCGACGTCGTGCCGCGCACGATCGAGTCGTCGATCAAGACCACCCGCCGGCCCGCGATCAGCGGCCGCACCGGGTTGAGCTTGACCTTGACCCCGAAGTGGCGGATCGACTGCTTGGGCTCGATGAAGGTGCGGCCGACGTAGTGGTTGCGGATCAATCCGAACTCGAGCGGCAGTCCCGACTCGCGGCTGAAGCCGAGCGCGGCGAAGAGGCCGCTGTCGGGCACCGGCACCACGATGTCGGCGGGCACCGGCGCCTCGCGCGCCAGGCGCGCGCCCATCGCCAGCCGCGCCGTGCTCACCGCGTCGCCGAAGATCCGGCTGTCGGGGCGGGCGAAGTAGACGTGCTCGAAGACACAGCGGGTGGGCTCGGGCGCCGCCGCGAGCCGGTAGCTCTCGACCGCGCCGCCGCGCGCGACCGCGACCTCGCCCAGCTCCAGCTCGCGCACCACCTCGGCGCCCAGGAGGTCGAACGCACAGGTCTCCGAGGCGAAGCAGGGGACGCCGCCGAGGTCGCCGAGGATCAGTGGTCTAAAACCGTAGGGGTCGCGCGCCGCGATCAGCCCCTGGTCGCTGATCAGCAGCAGCGAGTACGCCCCGCGCACCTGCTCGAGCGCCTCGATCGCGGACTCGACGACGTCGGCGCGCGGCCGGCGCGCCATGAGGTGGAGGATCACCTCGGTGTCGCTGGTGGTCTGGAAGATCGAGCCCTCGGCCTCGAGCCGGGAGCGCAGCTCGACGGCGTTGGTCAGGTTGCCGTTGTGGACGATGCCGAGCGGCCCCATCGAGGTCTTGACCACGATCGGCTGCGCGTTCGCGACCACGCTTTCGCCGGCGGTCGAGTAGCGGGTGTGGCCGATCGCGCGCGCGCCGGGCAGGCGCTTGAGCGCGCCGGCGCCGAAGATGTCGACGACGTGGCCCATGCCGCGCTCGAAGCGCATCCGCTCGCCGTCCCAGGCGACGATGCCGGCGCTCTCCTGGCCGCGGTGCTGGAGCGCGTAGAGGCCGAGGTAGGTGAGGTTGGCCGCGTCGGGGTGCCGGTCGGTGCCGAAGATGCCGCACATGGGATGGCGGCAGTCTAGACCAACCACCGCCCCCCGGGCCGGGGTGGGGAGCGCCGCCCCCGGGGCACGCGCTGCGCACGACTCGCCGCCCCCCCGGGCCGGGGTGAGGAGCGCCGCCCCCGGGGCACGCGTTGCGCTTTTCGGGTGCGGGTTGGGATCGGCGCAGCGCTCGTCAGCCGCCGCGCACTTCCGCGTTGCTCTTCCGGGACGGTCCGTTGAGCGCGGCGGCTGGCGTCCCCGGGGGCGGCGCTCCTCACCCCGG
>CAZNIX010000511.1:0-3494 GCA_964573125.1 uncultured Thermoanaerobaculia bacterium | reverse complement strand
GGTGGTCGCGCCAGAAGCACTGGGTGGCGGCGGAGGTGATGGTGATCCCGCGCTCCTGCTCCTGCACCATCCAGTCCATGATCGCGGTGCCCTCGTGCACCTCGCCGAGCTTGTAGGTGATCCCGGTGTAATACAGGACCCGCTCGGTAGTCGTCGTCTTGCCCGCATCGATGTGGGCCATGATCCCGATGTTGCGGGTCTTGGACAGAGGTACCTTGCGTGCCATGGTCGTGGTTCTCGGTTGCGTCTCGACTCGACTCGACTCGACTCTTCTCGCGCTCTCGCGCGACGCGCTCCGTGCGGCGCCGGCCCCCCGGGGTCACCTCGGTTTCCCGAACCGATCGCGAAACGGCGGCGGCCCGGCTCGGGCCGTCGCTCGACTGGTCTCGCTCTCGTGTCGCGCTCGGGGAGCCCGCCGCGGCGGCCGCCGGGGCGGTTGGGTGACGGGAGGTGTTACCAGCGGTAGTGGGAGAAAGCCTTGTTGGCTTCCGCCATCCGGTGCGTGTCCTCCTTCTTCTTGACCGCGCCGCCGCGCATCTCGGCGGCCTCCGCGAGTTCGTTGGCCAGCCGCGCCGGCATCGTCTTCTCGCCGCGCCCCTTGGCGGCGATGATCAGCCAGCGCATCGACAGCGCCAGCCGCCGGCTCGGCCGCACGTCGACCGGCACCTGGTAGGTGGAGCCGCCGACGCGGCGCGACTTGACCTCGACCGCGGGCTTGACGTTTTCGACCGCGCGCTTGAACACCTTCATCGGATCGTCGCTGGTGCGCTCGCCGATGGTCGCGAGCGCGTCGTAGAGGATCCGCTCGGCGACCGACTTCTTGCCGTCGCGCATCAGGACGTTGACGAACTTGGTCACAAGCTGCGAGTTGTAGATCGGATCCGCCAGGATCTCGCGCTTGGGAATCTCTCGCCGTCTCGGCATCGCCTGCTCCTCACCTACTCCCGGCTCACGACTTCGGCCGCTTGGCGCCGTACTTCGAGCGCCCCTGGCGCCGGCCTTCGACGCCGACCGCGTCCAGGGTGCCGCGGATCACGTGGTAGCGCACGCCGGGCAGGTCCTTCACGCGCCCGCCGCGGATGAGCACGATCGAGTGCTCCTGCAGGTTGTGGCCGACGCCCGGGATGTAGGTCGTGACCTCGATGCCGTTGGTCAGCCGCACGCGCGCGACCTTGCGCAGCGCCGAGTTCGGCTTCTTCGGCGTCTGGGTGTAGACCCGGACACAGACCCCGCGCCGCTGCGGCGAGCCCTGCAGCGCCGGGCTCTTGGTCTTGTGCTTCACCTGCTCGCGGCCGCGGCGCACGAGCTGCTGAATCGTCGGCATCGATCGGCTCTCCTCGACTCCTTCGTCCCCGTCCTTTTCGTCCCCGTCCTCGTTCCGCGCCCGCCGCCGCGCAGACGGCGCGGCGCCCGGCACGCGGGGCCAACCCGCCCCGGTGCGGGCCACGTTGCCACAGGTCCCCCGGACCGCCCGCGGGCGACGTCCCGAGACTGGCCTGATCCAGGACTCGCCTGATCCAGGACTGGCCTGGGCGGAAATCCCCTAGGCGAAAAGCGCCACGGTCCCCGGGCGGGGACCCTCGGCGCGCGAAACCCGCCGAGAGTACCAGAAGCGCCGGGCGCCGTCAAACCTCCGACGCCGCCCGCTCCCGCTCCCGGACGCCGGCTTTCCTGGTCCGGCGGGAGGTCGCAGTATAGCCGCCCGGACGGAGCGGGCGCAAGGGCCGCGCGGGAGCGCCGGTCAGTCGAACCGCCGCGGCTGCCCGGTCGCTTCGAGCACCGCCTGCCACACCCCGGCCTCGGGCGAGAGGCGCTTGGTGCGGGCGTTGGCCGCCGGGATCGGCACGTGGACGTACACGTGGTGCCAGAAGCCGATCATGACGTCGGTCTTGCCCGCCATGCCGGCGTGCGCGGCGTGGCGGGCGAGGGCGTCGCAGTGCAGGCGGTCCTCGGTCGAGGCGGGGACGCTGCGCACCAGGTAGCTGGGGTCGAAGTACTTGACGTGGACCTCTTTGCCGCGGCGGGTGAAGTGCTCCTCGATGCGCTCGTGGAGGAGCTCGCCGACGTCGTGGAGCTTGAGGTTGCCCGAGGCGTCGCGCTCGGCAGGGCGATCGCCGAACAGGTCCTGGCCGGCCCCCTCCGCCGCCACCACCACCGCGTGGCCGCGCTCGTCGAGCCGCCGCTCGAGCGCGGCCAGGAACCCGCCCGGGCCGTCGAGCGCGAACGGCACCTCGGGGATGAGCACGAAGTTGACCTCCTGGCTGGCGAGCGCCGCGCCGGCGGCGATGAAGCCGGCGTGGCGCCCCATCAGCTTGACCAGGCCGACACCGCGCGGGGCGCCGATCGCCTCGGTGTGGGCGCCCTGGATCACCTCGCGCGCCTTGTCGAGCGCGGTGAAGAAGCCGAAGCTGCGGTAGACGAACGGGATGTCGTTGTCGATCGTCTTCGGGATGCCGACCACCGCCAGCGGCAGGCCGCGCCGGCCCGCCTCCTCGGAGATCTCGTGGGCGCCGCGCTGGGTGCCGTCGCCGCCGATCGCGAACAGCAGGCCGACCCCCAGCGCGGCCAGGGTGTCGACCATCACGCCGACGTCCTGCGGTCCGCGCGAAGAGCCGAGCACGGTGCCGCCGAAGACCTGGATCCGGCGCACGTAGTGGGGGTCCATCTCGACCGGCGGCTCGCCCTGCGGCGTCAGGCCGCGGAAGCCGTAGCGCACGCCGAGCACCCGTGGCACGCCGTAGCGGTGGTGCAGCTCGTAGTAGAGCGAGCGGATGACCGTGTTGGTGCCCGGGCAGAGGCCGCCGCAGGTGACGATCGCGGCGGTGGTCGCCCGGGGGTCGAAGAAGATCCGCGCCCGCGGGCCCGCCTTCTCGAGCAGCACCGGCTCGCCCGCGGGCTCGCCGCCCGGGTCGACGTCGATCCGGTGGCGCACCCGGGTGCCCTCGGGGACGAAGCTGCCGGTGGCCTCGGGCGACACCGCCGGCAGGTCGAGCGGCGACGGGAAGCGCGGCTCGCCCAGGGTGCGGACGGCCAGCTCGGCGGAGGTCAGCGGCGGCTCGTGCATGGACCGGGGAGCGGGAGGCTAGCACGCGCGCGCCGGCGGAGTATCCTAGGGCGTACCGGTCGCGCCTGCCGTGGCGACGGCCGGGACATCGCCGCGGCGGCTGCGTAGTATGGTGAAGCGGTTCGCGGCGGCGTTTCTTGGGGGGCGAAATCAGTGTCCGAACCGACACCCGATCCGGCTGCGGGCGCGTTCCGGCACCTCGCGGGGGCGCTGCGGCTACTGCGCGACCGCCGGGGGATCACCCAGCGGCGGCTCGCCGAGCAGGCCGCGTGCACGTTGAAACAGATCTCCGGCTACGAGACCGCGCGCCAGCGGCCGCGCATCGAGACCCTCGAGCGCATCCTCGAGGTGCTCGACGCCGACGCCGCCGACCTCGCGCGCGCGATGGAGGGCCTGGCCGCGGTCGAGCGCGGCGCCGCGCCGCGACCGC
>CAZNIX010000510.1:0-3501 GCA_964573125.1 uncultured Thermoanaerobaculia bacterium | reverse complement strand
AGGCGCGGCGGGAGCCGCTTCGGCGCGAGCACTCGCAGCGGCGGCGCGTTCCTGGGATACGTCGCCGGCGGGCCGGAGACCGGGTAGACTCCCGCCTCTCACCCCCCCGCCCCCGGCGAGCATGAACCAGCCGGCGATCTTGTCGTCCAGCTCGCGCAGGCGCCGGGCAACCATCGAGCAGAGCACGCGCAGCAGGCGCAGCGAGGAGACCCGCTGGATGTCCAGGATCCCCTCGAGCACGTGGCCGGGGATGGCGAGCACCACCGCGCCGCCGCCGCCGGCCTTGGCGTCGGCCGAGCGCGGCTGCTTGTCGATCAGCGCCATCTCGCCGAAGTAGTCGCCGCGCTCGAGAAACGCGAGCGCCTCCTCGCCGGCGCCGGGGATGATCTTGCTGATCATCACCCGGCCTTCGAGCACGACGTAGAGCGAGTCCCCCTCCTCGCCCTCGCGGAAGATCAGCTCGCCGGGGTGGAGCTTGACCTCGCGCGAGAGCGAGGCGAGGAAGTTGATCTCGAGGTTGGACAGCCGCTGCTCCTCGAACACCCGCCGCTTGGCCTCGAGGTCGACCCGGAAGTCGGGGCCGGGGGCGCCGCCCGCCGACGGCGCGGCCTCGGCCGGCGGCGCCGACTCGGAGAAGAACCGCGTCAGCTTGTCGTTGGTGTCGCGCAGCTTGCGCGACAGGCTCTTCCAGAACGTCCAGTAGAGCGCGACCGAGAGGCCCCGGTCGCCTTCCATCAGGCTCGCGAGCGCCACCGGGTTGAGCCGCAGCAGCTCGCAGTCGGAGGCCGCGAGCGCGTCGACCGAGCGCCCCCGGCGATCGACGAACGCGGTCTCGCCGAACAGCTCGCCGGCGCCCAGCTCGGCGAACACGAACACGCCGTACGGCGTCTCGCGCTGGATGCGCACCGCGCCGGCCTGGACGACGTAGGCCTCGAGCGTCGGGTCGCCCTGGCGCAGGATCGCCTCCCCCGGCGCGTGAGTGTCGAGCGACACGCAGGGGGCGAGCTGCTCGAGCTGCGCCTCGCTGAAGTGGGAGAACAGCTCCCACCGGCCCAGGAGGTCGGGGACAGTCAAAGTCTGCCTATTCTAAACCACGGGCTCACCCCACGGCCGGATCCGGGGGCCGGTCGAGCAGGCTGAGCTGCGGCGGCCGCAAGCGCTCGAGCACCGCGGCCTCGGCGACGTCGAGCCAGCCGGCGCGGCGCGCCGGGTCGAGGCGCAGAGGCCGGATGCCGCGCGCCGCCAGCTCCCGCTCGAGCCGCCGGTCGACCGCGCGCTGAAACGCCGGGTCGCGCGAGCGCACGCCGTCGGGGCTGGGCTCGGCGACGACCGGCACGTGGACCAGCAGGTCGTAGGTCGCGGTCCAGCGCGCGACCAGCTCGTCGAGCCCGGCGCGCGGCCCCGCGGCGAGCAGCAGGTAGACGTAGTTGTCGAGGACGCTGCGGTCGCACAGCACCACCGCGTAGCGCTCCTGCGCGACGATCTCCTCGGCGATCTGGGCGTGGAGGATCCACGACTCGGAGGCGACCGAGGTCTCCTCGTTGATCGGCAGCGGGCAGCGCCGGGCGACTTCGTGGACGACCTCGACCGCGAGGTCGCGCGCCTTGAGCCGCGCGGCGAGCCCGTAGCAGAGCGTGGTCTTGCCGACGCCGTGGCTGCCGATGAAGGCGAGCTTGAACGGTCCTCCGGCGGCAGCGGGGGGGGGCACGGCGACCCAGCTTATCCGAGAGGGAGGGCGCACGTAATCCTGCTCCGACCTTTCGCGGCCTGCGGAAAAACGCCGCGAGGAAGCTGCGGAAGCGGCCCTCGACGGGGCGCGGAAAAACGCGCGCGCGCCGATCTCCCACCACCGGTGCACAGCCGATCCACAGCCGATCCTCGGTCCGATCCGCAGACCGGCCGCACCGCCGCGACCCGCGACCCGCGCGGCCGCGCACCGGAACCCGGCCTCGTTTTCCGCGTTTCCACAGCTCCTCCGGCGACGGTTACGGTCATGTAGAATGATCCCTCTCTTAGGAGAGGGAGACTGTCCATGGAGATCCGTCTCGACCGCAACGCGTTCGCAGCCGAACTGGCGCCGATGCAAGGCATCGTCGAGCGCAAGACCACGATCCCGGTGCTGTCTCACATCCTGCTCACCGCGCGCGACGGCCGCCTCGACCTCGCGGCCACCGACCTCGACGTCTCGCTCACCTCGTCGTGCGACGCCGACGCCACCGGCGAGGGCGGGATCGCGGTCCAGGCGCGCAAGCTGATGGAGATCGTGCGCGCGCTCGCCGGCGACGAGGTGAAGCTGGTGCTCGACGAGCCGGAGTGGCTGACCATCCTCGCCGGCCCGTCGCGGTTCAAGATCCAGGGCAAGGTCCCGGACGAGTTCCCCACCCTGCCCGAGGTCGGCGCCGGGGAGCGCACCGAGATCCCGTTCGACGAGCTGAAGCGGATGATCGCGCAGGTGATCTTCGCGGTCTCGGCCGAGGAGTCGCGGTTCCAGCTCAACGGCGCGCTGCTCAAGCTCAAGGGGGGATCGCTCGAGATGGTCGCCACCGACGGCCACCGCCTGGCGCTGGTCGAGCGACCGCTGCCGGCGCCGGCCGGCGAGGACTCGGTGCTCGTGCCGCGCAAGGCGCTCGCCGAGCTGCAGCGCTTCGAGGGCGACGGCGTCGTCCGCTTCCAGCGCGGCGAGCACCACCTGTCGTTCCAGCTCGGCCGGCGCGAGCTGATCTGCCGCATCCTCGAGGGGACGTTCCCCGACTACGAGCGGGTGATCGCGCGCGACAACGACAAGAAGGCGGTGTTCGACCGCAAGCGCCTCGACGCCGCCGTCGGTCGGGTGTCGCTCTTGACCGGCGACCGGGCGCGCGCGGTCAAGTTCCAACTGACCCCGCAGCAGCTCGTGATCTCGGCCCAGAACCCCGACCTCGGCGACGCCCGCGAGGAGGTCGAGTGCGAGTACGCCGGCGGCGAGCTGCAGCTCGGCATCAACCCCGACTACCTGCGGGACTTCCTCGCCGCGCTCGACGCCGACAAGGTCCGCCTGGAGATGAAGGACGAGAACACCCAGTGCGTCGGCTACCCCGAGGACGGCGACGCCGACGGCCGCTACCTGTGCGTCATCATGCCCATGCGCGTGTAGTCGTCTCCGCTTGCTCCTCTCTCTGACCGCGGAAGGCTTCCGCAACCTCGAGCCCCTGGAGTGGCGTCCGGGCGCGGGCAGCCACCTGCTCGCCGGCGGCAACGGCGCGGGCAAGACCTCGGTGCTCGAGGCGGTCTACGCGCTCGCCACCACGCGCAGCTTCCGCACCGCCCAGCTCGCCGACTGCGCGCGCTGGGACGACGCCGGCTTCCGGCTCGCCGGCGAGGCCGCGGGCGCGGCGCGGACGGCGCTCGAGGTCGCCTGGCGGCGCGCGCCGGAGGCCGCCGGCGGAGGCGAGAAGAGCCGCGGCGTCAACGGCAAGGCGACCAGCCTCGGCGAGCACCTGGCCGTGCTGCCGGTGGTCGCGT
>CAZNIX010000509.1:0-3503 GCA_964573125.1 uncultured Thermoanaerobaculia bacterium | reverse complement strand
GGCGCGACCGGCGGCGGTGCGGCCGCCGGCGGCGGCGGCGCGCAGCCGACGAGCGCGAGGAGCGCCGCCGCGGGCAATGGTCCGAGTGTGCGCGCGGCGGGCAACGGATCACCTGGATCGGACGGTGGGCACGAGGTCTTCGGCGACGGCTCCCGGCGCCTGCGGTAGTTCGGGATCGCCGGGACGCGGTCCCCTTCAGCGGGCCGACAGTCTACTGCCGGCAGCCGAACGCGCGAGCCCTCGGCGCGCGGCGGCGACGGCCGGGGCGCGGCCCGAGCGCCGGGACGCGGCGCACGTTGCCGCCTCCCGCCGGCTGGAGTATCCTCGGCTCGCGTCGCAACTGCCGACAACGATTGAAGTTTGCGCAGTCGCGCACCGGTTTGAAGCGGTTTGACCTGGCGATCCTTTTTCAAGGGAGGAGTACCGACATGGAGCAGAGATCACGTTGGCTGGCGACGGCGGGGATCGGCGCGCTGGCGGCGGCGGCGCTGCTGCTCGGCGCGGGCGGCGCGCGGGCGCAGGACCAAGGCGGGCCGGACGAGGGGCGCGACCTCCAGCTCGGCCTCGGCGTCGGCCTGGTCGACCCCGAGGACTCGGAGTCCTCCGAGGTCTACACCTCGGCCGCGCTGCGCATCCGGATCGGCGGCCGCGGCGGCGACCGCGCCGGCGCCGGCCAGTGGGACGGCGACCACTACCGCGGCAGGCCGCCGCACGACAGCGGCGGCGGCATCGTCGGCTACCTCGAGCCCGAGGTCAGCCAGTGGAGCGGCGGCGGCGAGGACCAGGACTTCGACGACCTGCTGGTCGGGATGAACCTGCTCGGCGTGGTGCCCACGCGCACCGCCGACTACTACCTCGGGGTCGGCTTCGGCGTCCACTTCTTCGACGCCGAGCTGCGCTCGACGGTGGGCGGAATAACGACCGTCCTCCAGGAGGAGGACGAGCGCTTCGGCGGCAACCTCCAGGTCGGCGTCGACGTCAACCTCGGCCCGCGCACGGCGCTCTTCGGCACCGGGCGGCTCGACATCCTCGAGGGGGACATCGCCGAGCGGCAGACCAAGGTCTACGCGGGGGTGCGGCTGAAGTTTTAGATGTGCCGGCGCTCGCAGAGCGCCGGCACATCAAAGGTCCGGCAGAGGCGGTCGGCGACCGCCTCTGCCGAGACTTGGCTGCTCTCGTCTCCGGCGAAGCTGCAGGAGACTTCCGCAAAGCCGGGTGGGCTCCGGTGGTCTGGGACTCCGGTCGTCGTGGTGGGCTATCGTCCACCGGATGACCCGTCCGCGTCGTCCCGCCCCTGCTCCCGCCATCGTGCTGGTCGAGCCGCAGCTCGGCGAGAACGTCGGCTTCGCGGCGCGCGCGATGGCGAACTGCGGCCTCGCCGACCTGCGGCTGGTGCGCCCGCGCGAGCCGTGGCCGAACCCGCGGGCGCGGGCGGCCGCCTCGGGCGCGGACGCGGTCGTCGACGGCGCGCGGGTCTACGCCTCGACCGCCGAGGCGGTGGCCGATCTCCACCGCCTCTACGCCGCGACCGCCCGCCCGCGCGACATGGTCAAGCCGGTCTTGACGCCGCGCGCGGCGGCGGCCGAGCTGCGACGCGAGACCGCCGCCGGCGCCGCCTGCGGCGTCCTCTTCGGCCCCGAGCGCACCGGCTTCGACAACGACGACGCCGCGCGCGCCGACGCCCTGATCGTCGCGCCGCTCGACCCCGCGTTCAGCTCGCTCAACCTCGGCCAGGCGGTGCTGCTGGTCGCCTGGGAGTGGTGGCAGGCCGCCGGCGAAACGCCGGCCGAAGCGCTCCCGCTCGGCGACAGCCGACCGGCCAACCGCGCGGAGCTGGAGGGCTTCTTCGACCACCTGTTCGCCGAGCTGGACGCCGCCGGCTTCCTGCGCGTGGTCGAAAAGCGCCCGATCATGGTCCGCAACCTGCGCAACCTGTTCCTGCGCGCGCGGCCGACCGAGAAGGAGGTGCGGGCGCTGCGGGGGGTGGTCAAGGCGCTCGCCCGGGGGCCGCGGCGGCCGGCGCGGGGGCCGGACGGCGGCGGCTGAGTTCGAGGGGGTGCGCCCCGCTCCCCGCGCGAGTGGATCGCGCCGGTCCTCGCGCGCCCGCGCGAGGCGGTCAAGGCGGTCTCGATGGAGCGCCTACGATCCCGCTTCCCGCTTGTAGACCACGAAGTCGGTCGCGACCGGCGTCGCCCCGACCTGGCGGAGCATCGTCACGAGCTGGCCGCGGTGGTAGAAGGAGTGGTTGACCACGTGGAGCAGGAGGTCGGCGAGGCGGTTGCGGAACGGGTCGCCGGCGAGCGTCCGGTAGTCGAGCGGGCGTTCGAGGTCGGCGTCGGCGAGCGAACCGAGGAAGGCGTCGCGCTCGGACTCGACCTCGGCCAGCTTCTCGCGCACGCGGGCGAGCGACGGCGCCGCGAGCCAGTCGGGGAACGCGGTCGGGTTCTCGCCCTTCCAGCGCCGCAGCCAGATCCACTCGGCGGCGACGATGTGCGCGAAGGTGCCGAGGATCGACGGGAAGCTCGACGGGATCGCGGCGGTGAGCTGCTCGGAGGAGAGGCCTGCGATCGCCTCGAGCAGGCGGGAGCTCGCCCACTGGTTGTAGGCGTAAAGGTCCCGGATCTCCGCGGCGGTCATCGGCGCTCCTCGCTCCCCGGCGCCCGCCGGCTCACATGTACGGCTCCAGCTCGCTCCACGGGTCGGTCTCGAGCATCTCCCGGACGTCGTTCATGAAGTGGTCGGCGTCGGCGCCGTCGACCAGGCGGTGGTCGTAGGTGATGCCGAAGTAGCACATGACGCGGATGACGATCGCGTCCGAGCCGTCGAGCGTGCGCACCACCGGGCGCTTCTCGATCGTGCCGATGCCGAGGATCGCGACCTGCGGCTGGTTGATGATCGGGGTGCCGAAGAGGCTCCCGAACACCCCCGGGTTGGTGATCGTGAAGGTGCCGCCCTGCAGCTCGTCGGGCGAGAGCTTCTTGCCGCGCGCGCGGTCGGCGAGGTCGTTGGCGGTCTTGGCCAGGCCGGTCAGCGAGAGTTGATCGGCGTCGCGGAGCACCGGCACGATCAGGCCGCGGTCGAGCGCGACCGCCATGCCGAGGTTGATCCGCTTCTTGTAGACGACGTTGGTGCCGTCGATCGCCGCGTTGAGCTTCTTGTGCTTCTTGAGCGCCGCCGCCACCGCCTTGAAGATGAACGGCATGTAGGTCAGCTTGGTGCCGTTGGCGGCGGCGAAGCCCTCCTTGGCCCGCGCGCGCGCCTGGTCGACCCGGGTCATGTCGATGTGGAAGACGGTCGTGACGTGCGCCGAGGTGTCCTTCGAGTACCGCATGTGGGCGGCGGTGATCTCGCGGATCTTCGACATCGGCTCGATCTCGACCTCTTCGCCCTCGCGGTAGGCCGGGACCCAGAAGCCGCTCGGCGGCCTCGCCGCGGCGGGCGCCGGCGCAGCTACGGGCGGAGGAGGCGCGGCCGCGGCCGCAGCGGGCGCGGCGGCCGGCCTG
>CAZNIX010000508.1:0-3532 GCA_964573125.1 uncultured Thermoanaerobaculia bacterium | reverse complement strand
ACCCCCCCGCCGTCGCCCTCCGCGCGCACCGCCGCGCGCGGCACCAGGAGGCGCGGCGCGGGCGGCGCGCCGCCGTCCCCCGCGGCCTCCGCGCCGGCCTGGAACGAGACCTTGACCCCCATGTCCGGCAGGATCCGGGGGTCGCCCAGCTCGTCGAAGCCGATGCGCACTTTGAACGTCGCCTTCTGGCGGTCGGCGGCCGGGATGGTGGTGATCACGTGCGCCGGGATCCGCCAGTCGGGGTAGGCGTCGAGCACCGCGGTCGCCCGCTGGCCCGGCTCGACGCGCTGGATGTAGGCCTCGTTGACGTCGACCTCGATCTCGAGCGACTCCATGTCGACGAGCGTAGTGATGCCGGTGCGGGTGAAGCCGCCGCCGGCCGAGATCGGCGAGACGATCTCCCCCGGCTGAGCGTCCTTGGAGATCGCGACGCCGGCGAACGGCGCCCGCACCAGGGTGTCCTCGAGGAGCTGGCGGGCGAGCGCGACCCGGCGCGCGGCGACGGCGATCTCGTCGCGGGCGGCCGCGAGGCGGGCGGCGAGCGAGTCGGCCTCGGCCTCGGCGGCGTCGAGCTCCGACTGGCTGGCGACGCCGGAGGCGCGCAGGCTCCGGGCGCGCTCGAGGTCGATCTTCGCCTGGCGCAACCGGACCTCGATCTCGGCCAGGCGGCTTTCGGCGGCGGCCAGCTCGGCCTCGGCGAGCGCCAGCTCGCGCGTCGCGGTCGCGTCGTCGAGCCGCGCCAGCACCTGGCCCTCGGCGACCGCCATCCCCTCCTCGATCTCGACCGTCGCGAGGCGCCCGGTGATCTTCGCCGACACCGTCGCCTGCCGGCGCGCGGTGACGTAGCCCGAGGCGTCGAGGATCGACACCGCCACCGGGCCGCCGGCGGCGGCGGTGACCTCGGCGGTCTCGACCTCGACCGCGCCCGCCCGGCCGAGCCACCACCAACCGGCCGCCCCCACCGCGACCGCGGCCACCGCCCCGAGCGCCAGCCACCGCCGCCACGGCCGCGGCGGCGGCTCGGCGTCGCGGTCGATGCGCAGCTCGTCCAGGCGATCGGGCTCGGCCATGCTCTTCCTTGCGGGGCCCCCGCGCGGGCGCGCGGGACGGGAGTCTACGCCATCCAGATACGGCCGCCCGCCGGCCCGGTTCAGCTCCCGGCCGCGCCGGTCTCGCTGGGCGGCCGCAGCCCCTGGAGCACCGCCCGGTAGTCGCTCCAGCGCGAGCGCGCCGCGACCAGCTCGCGGTGGGTGAAGCCAAGCTCGCCGGCGATCAGCCGGATCGAAGTCTCCTCCGGGCCGGTGATCGAGCCGTCGGCGGCGGAGACCGCGAACAGGCAGTCGAGGAGCTTCTCGCGCTGCTCGCGGGTCGACACCTCCTTGAACTCGCGGGTGACCAGGTAGTTCTCGGTGCCGCCGAAGAGGCGCGCCTGGGTCTTGGCGATCTGCACCACCAGCACCGCCTGCTCCTCGGGCAGCCCGCCGACCGTGCGCACGACCTCCTCCATCTTCGCGGTCTCGGCGGGCGAGATGTCGAGGTCGGCGTGGGCGACCCGCGACAGCGTGTAGGCGAAGGCGGCGACGAAGCGCGCCTCCCCCGGCGCCATCGCCTCCAGTCGGGCGACGATCTTGCGCACGGTGTCGGTGTCGCCGGCGCCGGCGGCCGGGGCGGTGCCGCCCCGCTTGAGGCCGAGCCGCTCGAGGATCGACATGATGGAGCCGAGTCTACCGGTAGACCTCCTTGCGGTGGGCGATCCGCACCACCAGGATGGTCACGCGGGATTCGAGGACCTCGTAGACCACCCGGTAGCTGCCGACGCGCAGCCGCCGCAACCCGGAGAACTCCCCCTTCAGCACTCCCCCGGCGTGGGGCGTCTCGCGAAGGCGGTCAATGGCGGTGACGATGCGCAGGCGGTCCGGCTTGTCGATCCGGGCCAGCGCCTTCTGCGCGCTGGCCTTAATCCCGATCGACCAGCTCACTCCGGACCTCGTCCCAGTCGAGCACGGGGTCGGCGGGATCCCGGAGCCGTTCGAGGCCCAGCCGGAGATCTTCGAGATCGTCGAGGTAGTAGCGGACGGCGTGGCGGATCACCTCCGCCCGCGTCCGCTGGAGCCTCTCCGCCGCCTCGTCGATCTCGGTCACCAGCTCGTCGGGCAGGCGGGCTGTGACTTGAGTCATGGACACCTCCGCTGACAGTCAATGACAGTCACACCATACCACCGGTCCCGCCGACGATCCAGCGCGCGCCGGGCGGCTGGACGGGCTGGCCGCGCCCCTCGCGGCCGCGCTTGCGCAGTGCCGGGGCCACCGCTATCGTCTCGGCGATGGCCTCTCCCCTGCTCTCCGACGCCGGACTTCTCGCCCGGCTGGTGGCGTTCGACACCACCAGCGACCGCTCGAACCGCGAGTTGGCAGCGTTCCTCGCCGGTTACCTCGAACGGCCGGGCGTGCGGGTGCGGCTCCATCCCTCCGCCGACGGGGCGAAGGCGAACCTGTTGGTCTTCGCCGGCCCGGCGCTCGGGGAGCGGAACGACGCGGACGGCACAAACGGGGACGGGGTCCGGCCCGGCTTGGTCCTCTCCGGCCACATGGACGTGGTGCCGGCGGGCGAGGGCTGGACGAGCGATCCGTTCACCCTGACCGACGCCGGCGACGCCTGGGTCGGGCGCGGCAGCGCCGACATGAAGGGCTTCCTCGCGCTCGCCGCGAACCTGGCGCGGACGGTCGAGCCGGCGTGTCTCGCGGCGCCGCTGGTGCTGATCCTGACCTACGACGAGGAGGTCGGGATGTACGGCGCCCGCCACCTGGTCGAGGAGTGGGACCGCCTGCCCTGGCGCGAGCCGCTGCCGCGGGCGGCGGTCGTCGGCGAGCCGACCGAGTTGGCGGTGGTCGCGGCGCACAAGGGCCACGTCAAGCTGCGCGCCGTGCTCCACGGCAAGAGCGCCCACAGCGGCTACCCCCATCTCGGGATCAACGCCATCGAGGCCGGCGGCCGGGTGATCGCCGCGCTTTCGGCGCTGCGCCGCGCGCTCGCGGCCGAGCGGCCGCCGGGCTTCGAGCGCTTCCCCGAGACGCCGTACCCCGCGCTCAACGTCGGCACCGTGCACGGCGGCACCGCGGTCAACGTCGTGCCCGCGCGCTGCGCGCTCGAGGTCGGGGTGCGCGTGCTGCCCGGGATGGACTCCGCGGCGCTCGCCGAGCGGGTGCGCGCGGCGATCGCGGCCGCCGCCGGCGACGGCGATCCCGCGGTCGAGGTCGAGTTCGAGCCGCTCGCCGAGAGCCCGCCGCTCGCGGTGCGCGCGGGCGCGCCGATCCTCGCCGCGCTCGCCGAGCTGACCGGGCGGAGCGATCTCGGCGCGGTCTCCTACGCCACCGACGGCGGCTGGCTGGCGCGGCTCGGGCTCGACTGCGCGGTGTGGGGGCCGGGCTCGATCACCGTCGCCCACAAGCCGGACGAGTACCTCCCGAAGGCCGACCTGGCGGCGGCGCGACCGGTGCTCGAGGCGCTGGTCGAGCGCTTCTGCGCGCGCGG
>CAZNIX010000507.1:1731-3570 GCA_964573125.1 uncultured Thermoanaerobaculia bacterium | reverse complement strand
GCCGCCGGCGAGGCCGAGCACCAGGCTCTCGGTGAGCATCTGGCGGACCAGCCGGCGCCGGCGGGCGCCGAGCGCGGCGCGCACCGCCAGCTCGCGGCGGCGCGCGGCGCCGCGGGCGAGCATCAGGTTGGCGACGTTGGCGCACGCGATCAAGAGCACCAGCCCGACCGCGCCGAGTAGCACGAGCAGGCGCCGCCGGCTGTCGCCGACCAAGTCGTCGAGCAGCGGATGGACCGCCGCCGGCCGCACCTGGTCGGCCTCGGAAGCGGAGAGCCGGGCGCGGACGCGCTCGGAGATCGCCCCCAGCTCCGCCTCCGCGGCGCGGGGCGCCACCCCCGGCGCCAGCCGCCCGATCGCCAGGAAGGAGTGCTCGTCGTGCATCGCCTTGCGCTCGGCGGTCCACGCCATCGGCACCCAGAGCTGCTCGCCGCCGTCGGCGGCGTTGGCCGCCGGCGGCATCACGCCGACGATCTCGTAGGCGGCGCCGTTCATGCGCACGGTCGCGCCGGCCACCCGCGGGTCGGCGCTGAAGCGGCGGCGCCAGAGGCCGTCGCTCAGCACCGCGACCCGCTCGCGGCCGGGCTCGTCCTCCTCGGGGAGGAAGATGCGCCCGAGCTGCGGCTCGAGGCCGAGGACGGCGAAGTAGTCGGCGGTCACCCGCGCCCCGACCACCCGCTCCGGGTCGCCCTCGCCGGCGAGGTTGAAGCTCGAGTATCGGAGCGCGGCCAGGGCGTCGAACGATTCGGTCGCCTGCCGCCAGTCGGTGAAGTTGCCGGCGGAGACATCGCCGAGCGCCTGGCCGCCGCCCCCTTCCTCGGCCCACGCCGAGACCTCCCAGACCCACATCAGCCGCTCCGCCTCCGGGAACGGCAGCGGCCGCAGGACGACCGCGTAGACCGCCGAGAAGAGCGCGGTGGTGGCGCCGATGCCGAGCGCGAGCGTGATCACGGCCGGGAGCGAGAACCCCCGGTGCTTGACGAGCTGGCGCAAGGCGAACGCAATGTCCTGGACGAGGTCGGCGAAGCCCTCGCGGCGGCGCATGGTGCGGTCCCTCCGCCGGGCCAGGGCCCGGCATTCGCGGCGGTGGCGGTCGAGGTCGCCGAAGCGGCGGCGCGCCTCGGCGGCGGCCTCGGCGGGGGAGTACCCCTCGGCGGCGAGCGCGCGGGCGCGCTCGGCGAGGTGGAAGGCGATCTCCTCGTCGACCTCCTCGACGAGGCTCTTGCCCGGGAGGAAGACCCGGAACGCGCGCCGCACGCCGGCGGGGAGCGCCATCAGGCGGTCTCCGGCCGCTCGGCGCCGAGCACCTTCGCGACCGCCGCGGCGTAGCGCTGCCAGGAGCGGGTGTCGGCGGCGAGCCGCTCGCGCCCGGCCGGCGTCAGCGTGTAGTACTTGGCGCGGCGGTTGTTGTCGGACAGGCCCCAGGCCGCAGCGAGCAGCTCCTGGCGCTCGAGCCGGTGGAGCGCCGGGTAGAGCGCCCCCTCCTCGACCAGGAGCGCGCCGCCGGTCGTGCGCCCGATCCAGTCGGCGACCGCGTAGCCGTGGAGCGGTCCCCAGGCCAGGGCCTTCAGGATCAGCACGTCGAGCGTGCCGCGGACGAGCTCGAGGGCGGGTTCGGACATCGGCGGATCTCCCCTTGAAGTCTGAGGGGAGTATACGGCAACTCCCCTGGAAAGTTTAGGGGAGATGTGGCGGTGGCCCGTGGACCGCCGGTCCGGGGCGTGGGCGCTCCTCCCCGGCACCGGCGCTCGATGGTGATGGAGGGCCGGTCCGTCCCGTGGGCGCTCCTCCCCGGCACCGGCGCTCGCTCTCGAGACCTCAGGGGCATTGCTCGCGCCTGCT
>CAZNIX010000507.1:0-1721 GCA_964573125.1 uncultured Thermoanaerobaculia bacterium | reverse complement strand
CCTGCCTCGGCGAGGGGGTGTGACTGCTGGGGAGGAGCGCCCACGCCCCGGACCTCCTTGCGGCGGGGTGGCGGGCGCCGTATCCTTCGCGGGCATTCCGCTTCGGGCCGCCGCGGCCGGCGCAGGGACGGGCGAGGAGGGCGCGCGCATGAACATCTACCTCGGGGCGATCGTCGTCTACCTGGCGTTCATGATCGTGATCTCGGTGGTCAAGAGCCGCCGGGTCAAGACCCAGGACGACTTCATGGTCGCCGGCCGCGGCGTGACGGCGGCGTTCCTGGTCGGCACGCTGGTGTGCACCTGGATCGGCTCGGGGAGCCTGTTCGGGGGCGCCGGGCGGGCGTTCCGCGAGGGGTTCTCCGCGCTGTGGATGAGCGCCGGCGCGTGGGTCGGGATCGCGATCGTCTACTTCCTGGCGCCGCGCGTGCGCCGGATCGCCAAGTACACCGTGCCCGACATCCTGGAGATGCGCTACACGCCGGCGGCGCGGGTGCTCGGCACGCTCGCGATCATCATCGCCTACCTGACGATCGCCGGCTACCAGTTCATCGGCGGCGGCCGGCTGCTCCACATCCTCGCGCCCGAGATCAGCCCCGAGGCCGGGATGGCGATCGTCTGCGGCCTGGTCATCCTCTACACCGTGCTCGCCGGCATGACCTCGATCGTCGCGCTCGACGTCGTCAACGGCCTGCTGATCACCGCCGGCGTGCTGATCGCGGCGCCGCTCGCGCTCGCCGCCGCCGGCGGCTGGAGCGGGCTGACCGCGACCCTGCCCGCGACCCACTTCACGGTCACCGGCGCGATCGGCATCATGCCCGCGCTCGGGCTGTTCTTCCCGACCTTCTTCCTGCTGCTCGGCGAGAGCGGCATGTACCAGAAGTTCATGTCGGCGAAGGACGAGGGCCACGCCCGCCGTGCGGTGGTCGGGATGATCGTCGGCGTGATCGTGATCGAGACCGTACTCGACTCGACCGCGATCTTCGGCGCCGGCGCGCACTGGAACGACGCCGCGTTCCGCACCGCCGAGGGCGCGCTCGACCGCCGCACCACCGAGACGATCATCCTCGCGCTCGGCGCCCACGACCTGCCGGTGGTCGCCGGCGTCCTGCTCCTGATCGGCGCCGCGGCGATCATCTTCTCGACCGCGAATACCTTCCTGATGGTGCCCTCGACCAACCTCGCGCGCGACATCTTCCAGCGCTTCCTCAAGCCGGACGCGTCGCAGCAGCAGGTGATCGCGTTCCAGCGCGCGATGATCGTGCTCCTCGCCCTGGTCGCGTTCGTGATCACCACCCAGTTCGAGAACATCCTCGACATGGCGCTCTACGCCTACACCATGGTCGGCGCCGCGGTGACGCCCGCGCTGCTCGCGGCGTTCCTCTGGAAGCGCGTCACGCCGCTGGCCGGGACGTTGTCGGTCGCCGCCGGCATGCTCGCCACCGTCGCGTTCGCGCTGCTCGCCCGCTTCGGCGGCATGGAGAGCTTGAACCTCGGGTTCGTCTCGATGCCGCTCGAGTACGACTACATCATCTATCCCGCGGGCACCGCCTCGATCCTCTGCCTGGTGTTGGTCAGCCTGTTCGGCAAGCGGCCGCCGGAGGAGAAGTGGCGGCCGTTCCAGCCGAAGCGTGCGGCGGACGCGCCGCGGGCGTAGACCCGGCCGGCGACCGCCGCGGGGCCCGGCCGCGGGCGGTCGGCTAGAATGGCGTCCGCCGAGCGCC
>CAZNIX010000506.1:0-3587 GCA_964573125.1 uncultured Thermoanaerobaculia bacterium | reverse complement strand
GCCGGCTCGTCACGCCGCCAGCTCCTCGAGCGTCCGCCGCGCCGCGCCGACCGCGTCGCCGGGCTCGGCGGTCAGGGTCAGCACGCCGGTCGGGCTGAAGCTCGCCCCCGGCCGCGCGGAGACCATGCCGATCAGCTTGTCGACGTCGACCCGGGCGTCGCGGCGCAGGCGGATGGTCAGGCGGTCGCCGCGGGCGGACACCGCCTGCACGCGCAGCGCCTCGGCGACGCGCTTCAGGCGGCCGACCTCGAGCAGGGTCGCGACCTCGGGCGGCGGCGCGCCGAAGCGGTCGGTCAGCTCGGCGAGCAGCTCCTCCTCGGAGGTCTCGCCGGCGGCGATCTTGCGGTAGACCTCCATGCGCAGGTTGGGGTCGGCGATGTAGCGCTCGGGGATCGCCATCGCCACCGGCAGGTCGAGCGCGACCGACGGCGCCTCCTCGACCGCCTCGCCGCGCAGCTCCTTGACCGCGTCCTCGAGCATCTTCAAGTAGGTCTCGATGCCGACCGCGGCGATGTGCCCGCTCTGCTCGGCGCCGAGGAGGTTGCCGGCGCCGCGGATCTCGAGGTCGCGGGCGGCGATGCGGAAGCCGGCGCCGAGGTCCGTGAACTCGCGGATCGCCGCCAGCCGCCGGCGCGCGGTCTCGCTCAGCACGCGGTCGCCGGCCACCAGCAGGTAGCAGTAGGCGAGCTGGCTGCTGCGGCCGACCCGGCCGCGGAGCTGGTAGAGCTGGGCGAGCCCGAAGCGGTCGGCGCGGTGGACGATCATGGTGTTGACGTTGGGGATGTCGATGCCGTTCTCGATGATCGTCGAGGCCAGGAGCACGTCGTGCTCGCGGCGGTGGAACGCGTGCATGCGGCGCGCCAGCTCGCGCTCGTCGAGCTGGCCGTGGCCGACGGTGACGCGTGCCGCGGGGACGATCTCGCGCAGCGCGGCGAGCATGCGCTCGATGGTCTCGACCCGGTTGTAGACGTAGTAGACCTGGCCGCCGCGCCCGAGCTCGAACTCGATCGCCTCGCGCACGAGCTGGCGGTCGAACGGGAGGATCGCGGTCTCGACCGCCATCCGGTCCTTGGGCGGGGTCTCGATCACCGAGAGATCGCGCACGCCGGCGAGCGAGAGCTGGAGCGTGCGCGGCACCGGCGTGGCCGAGAGCGCGAGCACGTGGACGTTTCTCTTGAGCTGCTTGAGCCGCTCCTTCTGGGCGACCCCGAAGCGCTGCTCCTCGTCGACGATCAGGAGGCCGAGCTTGGGGATCTCGACGTCGCGCGAGAGCAGGCGATGGGTGCCGATCAGGATGTCGATCTTGCCCGCGGCGAGGCGCTTTCTGATCTCGCGCACCTCCTCGGGAGTGCGGAAGCGCGAGATCATCTCGATCGTCACCGGGAAGCCGCGGAAGCGCTCCTCGAAGGTCTCCAGGTGCTGGTCGGCGAGGATGGTGGTCGGCGCCAGCACCGCCACCTGCCAGCCGCCGTCGACGGCCTGGAACGCGGCGCGCATCGCGACCTCGGTCTTGCCGTAGCCGACGTCGCCGCACAGCAGGCGGTCCATCGGCCGCGAGCGCCCGAGGTCGGCGGCGATCGCGGCGATCGCCTCGAGCTGGTCGGGGGTCTCCTCGTAGGCGAACGCGGCCGCGAACTGGCGGGCGAGGTCGCTCTCCGGCGGCAGCACCGGCGCCTCGGCGACCTGCCGCTCGGCGTAGAGCTTGAGCAACTCGCCGGCCATGTCGCGCAGGCTCCGGCGGACCCGCTCCCGGGTCTTGTTCCAGGAGGTGCCGCCAAGCTTGTCGAGCCGCGGCGCCACCCCTTCGAGGCCGCTGTACTTCTGCACCAGGTCGAGCCGGGAGAGCGGCAGCAGCAGCCGCTGGCCGCCGGCGTAGGCGATCTCCATCACCTCCGACTCGACCGGGCCGTCGCCGCCCCCCCCTTTGAATCCGGCGGCGGAGAGCGACGGGGGGAGCGGCGCGCCGTCGCCGGCGCCGTCGATCCGCCGCAGCCCCAGGAACTGGCCGATGCCGTGGTCGCCGTGGACCACGTAGTCGCCCGGCTTGAGGTCGCGCATGCTCGCGACGAACGGGCCGTAGCGCGCCCGGCGGCCGGGCGGGCGCTGCGGCTTGGCGCGCGGCAGGAGCTGCGCCTCGCCGTAGAGCGAGACCCCGGCCGCGGGCAGCCGGAAGCCGCGCGACAGCTCGCCTTCGACCAGCTCGCAGCCGCCGGCGCCGAGCGCGATCTCGCGCCCCTCGAGGAGCTGCTCCATCCGCTCGCGGTGGCCGGGCGCGACCACCACCAGGCAGCGGTCGCCGCGGTCGCGGGCGGTGGCGACCTCCTGCGGGAAACGCGGGAGCTGGCCCTGGAAGAGATCGGTGGTGGTGGCGGCGAAGTCGATCCCGCCGGGTTCGGCGGCGGCCTCCGGGCCGGCGAGCGGCGCCGCGCCCGCGCCGAGCACCAGGTCGCGCACCGCGATCGCGGCGCCGGCGAGGACGCGCGCGACCTCCCCGCCCGGCCGCTCGACCGCCTCCGGCGGCAGCGCGAGCTTGCCGTGCTCGCGGCGCGCCGCGTAGTCGGCGGCGAGCAGCGCCTGGTGGTGCTCGGCCTCGGCTTCGAGCGCCGGCGGATCGACCGCCACCGCGAGCGCCCCTCCACCGTCGAGACCACCGAGCAGCTCCTCGAGGCCGGCGGTCGCGGCCGCCAGCGCCGGCAGCAACCCTTCCCAGCCCGGGTAGCCGCCGCGCTCGCGGAGGTCCTCGAGGAGGCGCGCGCCGTCGGCGGACAGCTCCCAGCCGAGCCGCGCCGGGATGCGCTCGGCCAGACGCCGGGCGTCCGCCGGAGCGGACGGGAAGAGCGACAGCGGCAGCAGGCGCGCCGCCTCGACCCGCTCCTCGGAGCGCTGGCTCCGGGGGTCGAAGCGGCGGATCGAGTCGAGGGTGTCGCCGAAGAAGTCGAGCCGCAGCGGCAGCTCCTCGCCGGGCGGGAAGACGTCGAAGACGCCGCCGCGGATCGCCAGCTCGCCGACCTCGGCGACCAGGTCGGTGCGGTGGTAGCCGCGCGCGAGCAGGTGGGCGGCGAGCTTCTCGGGCGGCAGATCGTCGCCGGCGACCACCGCGACCACCGCGGCGGCGAACTCGGCGGCGGCGGGCAGGCGCCGGAAGAGCGCCCGCGGCGTCGCCACCACCGCCCGCGCGCCGCCGGCGAGGATGCGGTCGAGCGCCACCGCCTCCTGCGCGCGCACCAGGAGCGAGGGCTCGGCCTCCTGGTAGGGGGAGAGCGGCGGCGCCGGGAAGTAGATCGCGGCGCCGGGCGCGGTGAGCTGGGCCCCCTCGAGCCAGGCCAGAGCGTCGGCCTCGCGCGGCACCAGCGCGAGCAGCGGCCGGCCGAGGTCGGCGGCGAGCAGGTCGCCCACCCAGGCCGCGGCGGCGACCGGCAGGCGCACGACGTCGACCGCGCC
This sequence comes from uncultured Thermoanaerobaculia bacterium, assembly GCA_964573125.1. GTDB lineage: Bacteria > Acidobacteriota > Thermoanaerobaculia > Multivoradales > JBCCEF01 > CAVSQV01. Next base: position 146 of record CAZNIX010000506.1, on the reverse strand, counting down.
GGCGGGCGCGCCGGCGGGCGCGGGGGGGCCGGGCGGACCGGGGGCGAGCCGCCCGAGCAGGCGGCGGTAGGGCGCACTCGTGCGCAGCGTCCGGGAGAGCGGCTCCCACACGCGGTCGTCCATCGGGGACAGTCTACAGGCCGCGG
>CAZNIX010000505.1:414-3598 GCA_964573125.1 uncultured Thermoanaerobaculia bacterium | reverse complement strand
CCTCCCGTCCTTTAGCGATCCTTGCGATAGACCTGCGAGTCAACCTATCCCCCGCGGTTCGGGCTGTCAAGGCGAGGCGGCGGCCGGGGCCACTCGACCGGTCCCTGGTAGAATGCGGGTTTTCGAGGGGGCGGCATCGGCGGTCCGCGCCGCCGGCCCGCCCCCTTCAATCCCCTTCGACGAACCACGGAGGTACCGGACATGACGAAGCGACTTTCGCTGCTGGCTCTGCTCGGCGCCCTTGCGCTCCTGCTCGGCGGCTTGCCGGCGCCGGTCGAGGCCGATCACCACACCGGAGCGCACATGCGCTCCGACGACGCCGAGATGGCGACGCTCTCCGGCTGTCTCAACCCCGGCGAGGGCGAGGGCTGGTACACCCTCACCACCGAGGACGGCAAGGAGGTCGCGGTCATGGGCGGCGAGGACATCGGTGCCCACGCCCAGAACCACGAGGTCGAGCTGACCGGCAAGTGGGTCGGCGACGACGACCACAAGCACTTCGAGGCCACGGGCGTCGAGCACAAGGGGATCTGCGAGTAGCCCGGCCCGGCGGCTCCGGCGGAGCGCCCGCTCCGGCCGCGAGCCCGAGCCGTCCCCGGAGGCGGAGCGCCGCGCGGCGCTCCGCCTCTCGCCTTTTCAGGCATTTTCCCCTGTCCGATCAGCTCCACGAGGAAGATGAGTGTCCTGTTTGTGTGCTGAGGGCTTGCATTTTGCTGCTGATAGGCATTAGAATGGCGCATCAACGACGCGACGCCCATGAGGAGGGCCGAACCATGCCCCGACTGACCGTCGAGTTCCCGGAAGAGGTCAACGACATGCTGGGCAAGCTCGCCAAGGACGAGCACACCACCAAGCGCGAGGTGATTCGGCGGGCGCTGGCGCTCTACGACTACCTGTCTGAGGAAGGGGTCAGGGCCGGCGGCAAGCACAATCTCGCGATCACCACGAAGGGCGACAACAAGGTGATCAAGGAAATCGTGTTCTGAAATCGTCTCTCCTTCCAGGGGGGAGGAAGACGATGCCCGATCGAGAACGAGAAGACCGGCTTCCCAATCGCGAGCCGCCTACCGGAGGGGCTGCCGCAAATCAGATTCCTGCCGGTCGGGCTGAAACCTCGGCCCCCGTCGGCGCACCGGGTGTGCAGCGCGTGTCCTGGGGCTCGGTCGCCGAACGGGTGCGGGCGCCCGGCATCCCGAAGGCGAGATCGTTCCTGGAGTGGTCGGGCGTCTGGCAGATGACCCTTCTCCTGGCCTTCATCTGCCTGCTGGCCGGCGGCTGCTTGCTCGGCTGGACCGCCTCGCGGCCCGACCTCGCCGACGCCGTCGCCCTGGTCGAGGCGGCCAAAGCCACCGGAGACGCCGCCGCGGTTTCGAGCCAGCAGCTCGCACAGCTCCTCGCCGATCTCGAGACCGGCCACACCGAGCAGGTCGGGCGACCTGTTCCAGCTCGTCGTCATGACCGCCCTGGTGCCGCTCTTCACCCTCCTCGCCGGCTACGTCTTCGGCCGCGGCCAGCAGGTACGGCGGCAGCGCTCCGACGAAGGGGGCGGCTGAGAGTCGCGCCGCACCCCTCGTGGTCTCACGCCGGCCCGGCCGGCGGCGGGATCGGCATGGGCGCCGGCGGTGCCGGCGGCGCCTCCGGCGGGGCGGGCGAAGGTCCGCCTCCCGCGCCGAAGAAGTCGAACCGCGGGGAGAGCTGGGCCAGCCATTCGAGGGTGAACGCGCGGTAGGTCACGAACAGGGGGAGCATGGCGACGGTGCCGACGTAGGGGATGATCAGGACCAGGAACAGGATGCAGCAGGTGGCGAGGCCGAGGACGACGACCGCGATCCCGACCACGAGGTGGAGCGCGGCGACGAAGAGGCCGACGAGCAGGAACCGCGGCCACGCGGCCCTGAAGACCGGCAGGAAGACGCGCCACGCGGCGTTGGTCCTGAGCCGCTCGCGGTGCATGATCGGCACCACGAACGCGGTCAGGAAGAAGCCGACGTAGAGCAGGACGACGATCCACGGCACGAGCGGCAGGACGAGCAGCAGGATGCCGGGCACCACGCTCCGGCCGGCGCTCTCCGCGGTGGCGAGCAGGACGGCGCCTGGCACGAGGAGCAGCACGACCGACACGATCGCGGCGACCAGGAAGCCGAGCTGCCAGAGAAACAGCGAGTTGCCCTCGCGCCGGAACTCCTTCCACGGCTCGACGATCTCGGCCCGGCGGCGGACGACGTTGTCGAGGAACATGAACTGGCCGCGCGCGCTCAGCCACATCACGACCACGATGAAGGCGAGCAGGAAGACCGCGAACACCACCAGGCAGCCGAGCGCCGCCGGCGCGAAGAGCTTCTCGGGATCGAACCCGCCGGCGAGTCCATCGGCGATCCCAGGCAGGGTCGCCGCGTCGGCCTCGTCCTCGAAGATGCCGGCGGGGACGTTGAAGTTGAAGCTCGGCCCCCCGCCCTGGCCGAGCTGCGCCAGCCAGCAGGCGAAGCCGAGGACAATCCAGGTCGCGACATCGAACGGGCGGAAGAGCTGCTCGACCATGCGCCGCCAGGCGCGCTCGAGCGGATCGAGGTAGCCGATCCGCCGGTGCTCGGTCATTCGCTCGGTCATCGCGCGGTCTCCCCGGCCACCGCCGCCCGCAAGGCCGTCTGCGCGGCCGGCCGGTGGTAGCTGTGGCACTGGCTGCAGCCGAGCAGCCCACCCCAGCCCGGGGCGCTGCGCTCCTCGCCGTGACAGGTGCGGCAGGCGGCGATCCCGGGCAGGAGGACGTCGGCGGTGTCGGCGCTGGCGGCGGCCGCGGCGTGGCACTCGCCGCAGCCAAACTCGGCGTGGTCGAGGTGGGAGAACTCCGCGCCCGGCATCCAGGTCTCGGGGAGGCGCGGCGGCGTGACCGCCGGCAGCGGCACGGCGTCGAGGTCGATCCGGTGGCAGACGTCGCAGGCCGAGCGGAAGAGCGTCACCGCGGCCTCGGTCGCCTCGGCCTCGAGCGCGCGGCGGCGCGGGTCGTCGCTGCGGAACGGGAGGCCGCGCGCGCGCTCGCCGGCCCGGCGGTCGAAGATCGAGCCCGCGCCCTCGGCCGGCAGCGCGGCGGCGTCCGGGCAGCGCCGGAGCGCGTAGGTCGCGAGCAGGAACTGCGCCCGGGCGACCGCCTGGTAGGCCTGCCAGAGCGGCTTCAGGATCGGCGTGC
>CAZNIX010000505.1:0-404 GCA_964573125.1 uncultured Thermoanaerobaculia bacterium | reverse complement strand
CCTCGAACACGATCTGCAGCATGCGGCCGGTGCGCGCGTCCGGCCGGTGGCAGGCGGCGCACTCGAGCGTGGTCGGCCCGCGCGGGCCGCGCAGCGGCGTGGCCTCGACCGGCGGCTCGCCGGCGGCGTGGACGCGGTGCACCCGGTGGTCGAAATCGAGGACGCCGGGATCGGCGCGCGCCGCCGCGGGATCGTCGAGCGCGAGCCGGCGCACGCCGCCGCCCGCGGCGGCGACCTCGATCACCAGCTCCGGGTGGTCGGCGGCGAACGAAGTCACCCGCGCAGTCACCGCCGGTGAGGCGCCCGCGGCCGCCACCACCGCGCCGAGGTCACGGTGGCAGCCGAGGCAGAGCGCGTCGTCGCCGCGGACGACCAGCGGCCGGTCGCGGTGCTCGGGGTGGCAG
>CAZNIX010000504.1:2733-3601 GCA_964573125.1 uncultured Thermoanaerobaculia bacterium | reverse complement strand
GCTCGCCGCGGCGGCGCCCGCGGCCTGCGCCGCCCGGCCGGCGGCGCCGGCGCCCGAAACGGTCGAGGAGCTGGCGGTCGAGGTCCTCGCCAGCTTCCCGCACGACCCCGACTCCTTCACCCAGGGGCTGGTGTGGGCCGACGGGGCGCTCTACGAGTCGACCGGGCGCTACGGCCACTCCCGCTTGCTGCGCATCGATCCCGCGACCGGCGCGGCGCTCGCCCGCGTCGACCTGCCGGCGGACCTCTTCGGCGAAGGGCTGGCGCTGGTCCCGGGCCCGGGCAAGGGCCGGCTGGTGCAGCTCACCTGGCTCGAGGGGGTGGCGCGGGTGTGGGACGCCGCCCGCCTCGAGCCGGCCGGGGGCTTCCGCTACCAGGGCGAGGGCTGGGGGCTGTGCTTCGACGGCGAGCGGTTGGTGATGAGCGACGGCAGCGACGTCCTGGCCTTCCGCGACCCGGCCACCTTCGAGGTCACCGGCACGCTCGCGGTGACCCTGCGCGGGCAGCCGCTCGCGCGGCTCAACGAGCTGGAGTGCGCCGAGGGGTGGGTGTGGGCGAACGTGCTCGGCTCGGACTCGCTGGTGCGCATCGACCCCGCGGACGGGCGGGTGACCGCGGTCGCCGACGCCGCCGGCCTGCTCACCCCCGCCGAGGCGGCCGCGGCCGACGTCCTCAACGGCATCGCCTACGACCCCCGGCGGCGCGTCTACCACCTGACCGGCAAGCTGTGGCCGCGGCGGTTCGAGGTCCGATTCGTCCGCGCGGCGGCGCGCAGTACCGCCGACTCGGAGAGGGGACCCGGGCCACCCGGTCCGGTGGCAGCAGATGAACGCGCGCCTTAAGGGCGCGTGTGCGGCGGCCGCCAGGCC
>CAZNIX010000504.1:0-2723 GCA_964573125.1 uncultured Thermoanaerobaculia bacterium | reverse complement strand
GGAGGGGCCCCCGCGGGATTCACTCCCGCGGGGAGGGGGGCTGGAACAGCCCCCCTCAAGAACTCAGCCGACCGGCGCCTCGACCTTGAGCATCCGGCCCCAGGCCTGGCGGAGGTTGTCCGGCAGCTCGAGGGCGGGGAAGATCTCGCGCACCTCGTCGCGGCTGACGTAGGTCCAGATGTCCTCCCACTGGGCGTAGCGCAGGAGATGGGAGATCGCCCACGCGCGCTGCTCCTCCGTGCCGTCGCGCAAGAGCGCGCGCAGCTCGCCGTCGGTGACCTCGCGATCGGGAAAGAAGTAGAGCTGGGTGTCGCGGCCGCGGGCGGGGGAGGGTGCGCCGGCGGCCGGAGGGCCGGGCGCGGGGAGCTTGCCGGAGCCTTGCATGAGTGCAGTATAGCGGCCCGCGGGGAATGCGCAAGCGCGCCGGCGAAGGGAGCGCCGCGGGCCGCCGCGGGGTCGCCGCCGAGCTTGACCGGTGCCCCCCGGTCGGCTAGATTCGCGGTGCTCGTGAGAGCGCGAGCGGGCATAACTCAGTTGGTAGAGTGCAAGCTTCCCAAGCTTGATGTCGCGGGTTCGAGTCCCGTTGCCCGCTCCAGCTTCGCCGCCCTGACCGGCCGCCTCCCGCGACCTCCACACCCAACCGCATGAGCCGTCCGCGTTCCCCCCGCCGCCGCCGAGCAGGCCGAGGAGCCGGGCGGCGCTGAACGGAGCCGGGCATGTCGTTGTGCCGCGGTGACTCGGGCGCCCGGGCGCCCGCCGCCGCACCCACCGGCCGCCCGGCGCCGGCCACCGGCCGTCCCCCGGCGCCGGTGACCCGGATCGCCGCCGGCACGCGCATCGCGGGCGAGGTGCTCGGCGCGACCGAGGTCGAGGTCCTCGGCGAGGTGGTCGGGCAGGTGCGGGTCGACGGCCGGGTGGTGATCGCCGCGGGCGGACGGGTCGAGGGGCACGTCATCGCCCGCGCGGTCGAGGTCGCCGGCCGGGTCGAGGGCGACGTGCGCGCCGGCGAGCGGGTCGAGGTCGTCCCTTCGGGGGTGGTCGAGGGCGACATCGCGGCGCCGCGGGTGGTGATCGCCGAGGGCGCGTTCTTCAAGGGCAGCGTCGACATGAGCGCGGGGGGCGCCGGGGGAGCGCCGGCCGCCGGCGCGGCGCCGCCGCCGGCGGGAAGGGGGACGCCATGAGGGTCGGCATTCCGACCGAGGTCAAGGACCACGAGTACCGGGTGGGCATGATCCCGGCCGGGGTCCACGCGCTGGTCGCGGCCGGGCACGAGGTGGCGGTCGAGGCCGGCGCCGGCGCCGGCAGCGGCATCGAGGACGACGAGTACGCCGCCGCCGGAGCGCGGCTCGCCGCCGGCGCCGCCGAGGTCTGGGCCGCGGCCGACCTGGTGATCAAGGTCAAGGAGCCGGTGGCGTCGGAATACGGCCACCTGCGCGAGGGGCAGATCCTGTTCACCTACCTCCACCTGGCGCCGCTGCCCGAGCTGACCGCGGTCCTGCTCGAGCGCAAGGTCACCGGCGTCGCCTACGAGACGATCACCGACGCCGACGGCCACCTGCCGCTGCTCACGCCGATGTCCGAGGTCGCCGGCCGGATGTCGGTCCTGGTCGGCGCCAGCTACCTGCAGCGGCCGTACGGCGGCCGCGGCACCCTGCTGCCGGGGGTGCCCGGAGTGCCGCCCGGCGACGTGGTGATCATCGGCGGCGGGATCGTCGGGCTCAACGCGGCCAAGATGGCGCTCGGCCTGGGCGCCCGGGTGACCGTGCTCGAGACCAACCTCGAGCGCCTGCGTACGCTCGACAACCTGTTCCACGGCGAGGTCACCACCCTCTACAGCAACCGCTACAACCTGCTCGCGGGGCTGCGCCGCGCCGACGTCCTGATCGGCGCCGTGCTCATCCCGGGCGCCGCGGCGCCCAAGCTGGTGACCCGCGACATGCTCGGCGAGATGAAGCGCGGGGCGGTGGTGGTCGACGTCGCGGTCGATCAGGGGGGGTGCTTCGAGACCACCCGTCCGACCACCCACTCCAACCCGGTCTACGAGGTCGACGGAGTGGTCCACTACTGCGTCGCCAACATGCCGGGCGCGGTGCCGCGCACCTCGACCTTCGCGCTCAACAACGCGACCCTTCCCTACGCCCTGGCGCTCGCCAACCGCGGGGCGGAGGAGGCCGCGCGCCGCGACCCCGGCCTCGCCGCCGGCTTCAACACCTACCGCGGCCACATCACCTGCCGGCCGGTCGCGGAGTCCCAGGCGCGGCCCTACAAAGACCTCGGCGAACTGCTCCAGCCGGGGCCGGCGGGGCTGGTCTACTGAGAGTCACAGGGGCGGCCCTACAAAGACCTCGGCGAGCTCCTGCCGTAGCGAAGACGGTGCCGGAGCCGCACGGTTCTTCGGCCGGACGAGCCCGGACCTTCGGCCGGGCCCATTCAGGGCCAGGGCCTGTCGCGCCGGAGCTGGTGCGCTCGCTGGGTCGGTTCGCGCGCTGAGTGCGGGCCTGCAGGCGGCGCACGCCAACGGACGGGTGCGTGAGGGCGCGCGTCAGCCCGCTGCCAGCCGGCGCCGAAGCTCGAAGAGGGCGAGTGCCGCGGCGACGACCGCGTTGAGCGACTCGACTGGGGGCGCCAGTGGGATGGTGACCGCGACGTCGGCGCGCGCCGCGGCCGCCGCGGACAGGCCCGGCCCCTCGGCGCCGAGGGCGAGGACGAGCGCCGGCGCGCCG
>CAZNIX010000503.1:0-3613 GCA_964573125.1 uncultured Thermoanaerobaculia bacterium | reverse complement strand
GGCGCTGCCGGACGGCTGGCACCCGGCGCTGCGCGCGCTCGCGGTGGTCGCGCTCTACGCCGCCGCCTACCTCGGCGGCGCCCGTCTGCTCCGGCTGCCCGAGCTGGCGGCCTGGACGGGCCGCTTCGGCCGCCGAAGGTAGACGCCGGCGGCAGCAGGCTCCGCACCGGTGGCAGCAGGCGCCGCACGCGGTGGCAGCAGGCCTACGCGCGCCTCACCTTGAGCTTGAGGGGGCGCGTGCGGGGCCGCAGGCCCCGACTCGGGGCAGGGGCCCCACGCGATTCACTCGCGCGGGGAGGGTTGGAACAACCCCCTTCGAAACTACGGCCCCGGCTCGGGTGGCAGCCGAGCCGCGAGCGCCTCCACCACCTCGCTCTGGCGCCCGGGTTTGGCCAGCGCGCGAAGCTCGGCGAGGGTGCCACGGGCGGCCGCGGCGTCGCCGGCGGCGAGCTGGTCGTCGAGCCGCTGGAACAGCTCGGTGAAGCGGTTGTGCCGGGCGGCCCGCGCGACCAAGTCGAGCTGGGTGCCTGCGCGCTCGGCGGTCCCGGCGTCGCGGGTGGTCGCCCGGATCCAGGCGAGCAGCTCGGCGGCCTCCTCGAGGCGGTCGCCGCGGGTGAGCGCGTTGACCTCGGCGAACGCGAGCTGGAGCCTGATCTCGCAGGCGCGGGCGAGGGTGTCCTCGTGGGCGCCGCGCGCCGGCATCGAGGCGATCAGGGCGTCGGCCGCGGCGGCGTCACCGGCGCGGGCGTAGGCGAGCAGGAGGTTGTACGCGACGTCCATGCGCGCCGGCAGCAGCGCGGCCGCGCGTTCGAGCGCCGCCACCGCCTCGACCGAGGCCTCCGGCTCGAGGTTGAGCGCGTAGCCGAGCCGCGCCCAGGACTCCGGGTAGCGCGGCGCCAGTTCGGTGGCGCGTCGCAGCGCCGCCTGCGCCCGTCGCAGCGCCGCCTGCTCCTCCTCGCTCTCGGGGCGGCGGCGGCCGAGGCCGGCGAGCAGGCGGTCGCCGTAGAGGTGCTGGATCAGGTAGTCGTCGGGCGCGCGCTCGACCGCCTGCCGGTACTCGGCGATCGCGCCCTCGAGGTCGCCCGCCTGCTCGGCGAGCCAGCCGAGGCCGGCGTGGGCGAGGCCGTGGCCGGGGTCGAGCGCGAGCGCGGCGCGAAACCGCGCCGCCGCGCGGTCGCGCGCCTCGGGCACCGCGTGCGCGAGCAGGTCGCCGAGGCGGTACTCGACCTCGGCGGGCGCCATCGCGGCCACCTCCACCCGCGGCTCGGGCAGGCTCGCGAGCGGCACGCGCAGGTAGCGGAAGCTCGAGCCGTCGACGTAGGCGCCGACCTCGGCCTCGACCTCCGCCCGCGCGCGGCCGAACGCGTCGCGGAAGGCATGCTCCGGGTCCGCTCCCTCCACCACCTTCCGCACGTAGACCGGCAGGCGCCGGCGGTCGGCGTCGCTGCCGAGCGCGAGGTAGTGGACGGTCGCCCAGGCGACGGGAAAGAACGCCGCCTGCTCGGGGTCGAGGTCGATGACCTGGAAGCCGATCCGGACCGCCGCCACGCCCTCGCCGCGCGCCCGCTCGCGCAGCCACCGGACGTGCTCCGCGACCGGCAGGCCGAGGTGCGCTTCGCCGCCCTCGACCTCGAACGTCGAGTACAGCTCGGCCAGCCCCTGGCGGAACCAGTGCGGCAGCTCCGGGAGGTTCGCGGCGAGCACCCAGTGCAGGTACTGCTTGTAGGCGTAGCGGCTGGCCCGCGTCCGGGAATCGGCGATCAGCACCGCGCCGTAGACGCCGTGCTCGTGGGGCGCGAGGTAGCCGACCGGTTCCCCGACGGCGCTCCCGCCCGAGCCCGCCGCGCCGCGGACCGGGCGGAAGGGCGCCAGATCCGCCTCGCGGTCGAACAGGTAGAGCCGGATCGGCACCTCGCCGTCGAACCGGGCGCGGGGGGCGATCTGGACCAGTACCGAGCGCAGCCGCTCGAGGTCGGCCGCCACCGCCGCGACCTGGCCCGGGTCGGCGGCGCTGTAGAACGTGAAGTGCTCGGTGGCGGCGCGGACCCAGGGCCGCTGCTCGGCCGGCGCCTCCGCGGCGCCGGCCGCGGCCGCCGCACCGACCTCGAGGGCGGCGGCGAGCGGGGCGGCGAGGATGCGGAGCGGTCGCGGCACCATGACCGCATTATTTCAGGCGATGCGGACATATGCCAGCCGACCCGCTCGCGGCACGATGACGCGCAACCCGGCGGCGCGTGTGCGGCGGCCCGCGGCGCCGCCGACTCCCCTGGGGCGCGCGTGCGGCGGCGCTCCGCTACCGCTCCACCCAGTAGTTCGGCGCCTCCTTAGTGATCACCACGTCGTGGGCGTGGCTCTCCTTGAGGCCGGCGGCGGTGACGCGCATCATCTTCGCCTCCGTGCGCAGCTCGGCGATCGAGGCGCAGCCGGCGAGCCCCATGCCGGCGCGCAGGCCGCCGGTCAACTGGAGCAGCATCTGGTGCACGCTCCCCTTGTACGGCACCATGCCCTCGATCCCCTCGGGCACGAGCTTGCCCAGCTCGCCCTCGGCGCCGGCCTGGAAGTAGCGCTCGGCGCTGCCGCGCACCATCGCGCCGAGCGAGCCCATGCCGCGGTAGGCCTTGAACTGCCGCCCCTGGTAGAGGATGGTCTCGCCCGGGCTCTCCTCGGTGCCGGCGAACAGCGAGCCGATCATCACCGCGTCGGCGCCGGCGGCGAGCGCCTTGGTCACGTCGCCGGTGAACTTGACGCCGCCGTCGGCGACCAGCGGCACGCCGGCCTCCCGCGCGGCGCGCGCGCAGTCGAGGATGGCGGTGACCTGGGGCAGCCCGGCGCCGGTGACCACCCGGGTGGTGCAGATCGAGCCCGGGCCGATGCCGACCTTGACGCCGTCGGCGCCGCGCTCGACGAGCGCCCGCGCGCCCTCGGCGGTGGCGACGTTGCCGGCCAGCAGCCGCGTGTCGGGGCAGCGCTCCTTGAGCGCGGCGACCGCGTCGAGCACGCCCTTGCTGTGGGCGTGCGAGGAGTCGAGCACCAGGAGATCGACCTTGGCCGCGACCAGCGCCGCCGCGCGCTCGAGGAAGTCGCCGGCGGCGCCCACCCCGGCCGCCACCCGCAGCCGCCCGAGCGCGTCCTTGCACGCGTTCGGGAAGTCGATCATCTTCTGGATGTCCTTGACCGTGATCAGGCCGGTGAGGCTGCCGGCGGCGTCGACCACCAGGAGCTTCTCGATCCGGTACTTGTGGAGCAGCGCCTTGGCCTCGCCGAGCGTGGTGCCGGGCGCCACGGTGACCAGGTTCTCCTTGGTCATCAGCTCGCTGACCCGGCGCTCGAGGTTCTCCTCGAAGCGCAGGTCGCGGTTGGTCAGGATGCCGACCAGGCGGCCGTTCTCGTCGGTCACCGGCACGCCCGAGATCTTGTAGCGCGACATCAGCTCGAGCGCCTCGCGGATGCGGGCGTCCGGGCGGATGGTCACCGGGTCGACGATCATCCCCGACTCGCTGCGCTTGACCTTGTCGACCTCGCCGGCCTGGCCGGCGATCGGCAGGTTCTTGTGGACGACGCCGATCCCCCCCTCCTGGGCCATCGCGATCGCCAGCCGCGCCTCGGTCACGGT
>CAZNIX010000502.1:0-3623 GCA_964573125.1 uncultured Thermoanaerobaculia bacterium | reverse complement strand
CCGCCGTAGCGCTCGCCCGTCGCGGCGCCCGTCCGCCTCACGGCGCGCGCAGCGTCTCGAGGTCGCGGCGGTGGCCGGCGCGGTCGCGACCGGCCTCGGTCTCCAGCGCGCCGGCGCCGCCGTAGCGCTCGCCCGTCGCGGTGCCCGTCCGCCTCACAGCGCGCGCAGCGTCTCGAGGTCGCGGCGGTGGCCGGCGCGGTCGGGACCGGCCTCGGTCTCGATCACCATGCCGACGCCGGCCAGCCGCGGCTCGTGGACCAGGCGCGCGAAGAGCGCGGTGCCGATCTCGCCTTCGCCGATCGAGGCGTGGCGGTCGCGCCGCGAGCCGAACGGCCGCGCCGAGTCGTTGAGGTGGACCAGGCGCACGCGCGCGAGCCCGAGCCGCTCTTCGGCCTCGGCGAGGAACTCCTCGTAGCCGCCCTCCTCGTGCAGCGGGTAGCCGGCGGCGAACGCGTGGCAGGTGTCGAGGCAGAAGCCGACCCGGCGGCGGCGGGCGTGGTCGAGCCGGCCGCGGATCGCCGCGAGCTGCTCGAGGCGCCAGCCGAGCGCCGAGCCCTGCCCGGCGGTGTTCTCGAGCAGGAGCCGCGGACCGTCGGGCGTCGCGGCGAGCACCCGGTCGAGCGCCGCCGCGGCGCGCGCGATCCCCGCCTCCTCCGAGCTGTCGAGGTGGGAGCCGGGGTGGAGCACCAGGGAGTCCACGCCCAGCCGGGCGCAGCGCCGGAGCTCCTCGGCGAGCGCCTTCTGCGAGCGCGCCAGCACCCGCCGGTCGGTGGCCGCGAGATTGATCAGGTAGCTCGCGTGGGCCGCCACCGGCCCGACCCCGCTCGCCGCGCGCGCGGCGCGGAAGCGCTCGACCTCGCCGTCGTCGAAGGTCCTGCCGCGCCACTGGTTGGGGTTGGCGACGAAGATCTGGATCGCCTCGCACCCCAACTCGTCGCCGCGCGCGAACGCGCGCTCGAGGCCGCCGGCGACCGAGACGTGGGCGCCGAGGAGCGGGCGGGCGGGTCGCTCGCCGCGGGTCTTTTTCCTGCTCGCCACGGCCGCGGAGTCTAGCCGGGCGCGCCCCCGGGCCTCTGCTAACATCGCCCGCGCCATGCCGCCGCTCGCCCGCCGCGCCCTCAAGGCCCTCGGACTCCTCGCCTACGCGGCGCTGGCGCTGGTCGTGTTCGCGGTCGCCGGGTACCTGTCGTTCTCCGCGTTCGTGCGCAGCGGCACGACGCCGGCGCCCGACCTCGCCGGGCTGACCCGCCAGCAGGCGGCCGAGCGGCTCGCCGACTCCGGGCTCCGGCTGCGGGTCGTCGAGGGCGCCGGCCGCCACGACGCCGAGGTGCCGGCCGGGCGGGTGCTCGAGCAGAGCCCGGGCGCGCGCACCCTGGTCAAGCGCGGCAGCGGGGTCGAGGTCACGCTCTCGCTCGGCCCGCAGCAGGTGGCGGTGCCCGATCTCGCCGGCCAGTCGCTGCAGTCGGCCCAGATCCGGCTCGCGGCGGCCGGGCTCACCCTCGGCCGCACCCTCGCCGTCTACCGGTCCGGCGCCGACCCCGGCGCGGTGGTCGGGCAGGCGCCAGCGCCGGGCGTGACCGTCGGCCCCGGGGCGGCGGTCGATGCCGTGCTCGCGCTCGCCGGCTCGGGGCCGGTCTACGTCATGCCCGACCTCGTCTACCGCGACTACCGGCGGGTGCGGAGCTTCTTCGAGCTGCGCGGCTTCCGCCTCGGCAGCGTCAAGTTCGAGCCCTACGAAGGCGTGGCCGAGGGGACGGTGCTGCGCCAGTTCCCACTCGCCGGCCACCCGCTGACCCGGCGCGACGCCATCTCGCTGGTGGTGGTGACCGCGCAGACCGTCCCGCCGCTGTGAGCGACCGCGCAGACCACGCCGGCTGCCCCGGTCGCAGCAGGACGACGCGCGGCTCAAGGGCGCAACCAAAACCGTGAAGCTCGCCCCCTCGATCCTCGCCGCCGACCTCGCCGACCTCGCGGGCGCGCTGCGGGTGTGCGAACAGGGCGGCGCCGACCTCGTCCACGTCGACGTCATGGACGGCCACTTCGTCCCCAACCTGACGTTCGGCGTTCCGGTGGTGGCGGCGCTCGCCCGCCGCACCGCGCTGCCGCTCGACGTCCACCTGATGGTCGAGCGGCCGGGCGACCTGCTCGCCGACTACCTGGCCGCCGGCGCGGCCCGGGTCGCCGTGCACTGGGAGGCGGCGGTCCACCTCGACCGCCTGCTCGGCCGCATCCGCGAGGGCGGCGCCGAGGCCGGTGTCGCGCTCAACCCGGCGACGCCGGTCGAGCTTCTGCTCGACGTCTTGCCGGCGCTCGAGTTCGTGGTCGTGATGTCGGTCAACCCCGGCTTCGCCGGCCAGAGGTTCATCCCCGGCGCGCTCGACAAGGTCCGCCGGCTGCGCGAGCTGGCTGCGCGCGCCGGCCGGCGGGTCGAGATCGTGCTCGACGGCGGAGTGGCGCGGGATAATATCCGCTCGGCGGCCGCCGCCGGAGTCGATACCGCGGTCGCCGGCTCGGCGGTCTTCGGCGCCCCCGACCCGGTGGCGGCGCTCTCCGAGCTGCGCGCGCTGGCCGCGAGCACGAGCGCCTGACCCGCCGCCGAGATCCCCGAGCATGAACCGCCCGCTCCCCGCCTTGCTGATCGCCGCCGCGGCGCTCTTGCCGCTCGCCGCCGGCTGCAAGAGCGGTCTCGGCGAGGACCCGATCCTGCGCTTGTCGGCGGCCGAGGCGCTGGCCGAGGGCAAGGAGCTGATGGCGGCCGAGAAGTACGCCCGCGCCCGGCGCTTTCTCGCCCACGCGTTCGAGGTCGAGCCCAACTCGCTCTCCGGGCGCGAGGCGCTGCTGCTGCTCGCGGACAGCTACTACCTCGACGGCGGCGCGCTCAACTTCGTGCAGTCCGAGGCCAAGTACCGCGACTTCCTCAACCGCTTCCCGACCAGCGACCAGGCCGCCTACGCCCAGTTCCAGATCGCCAACAGCCTGGCCGGGCGGATGGAGAAGCCCGACCGCGACCAGAGCGCCACCGAGAACGCGCTCGCGGCCTACCAGGAGCTGATCCGCCTCTACCCGACCAGCGACTACGTGGCCCCGGCGCGGGAGAAGATCGGCGAGGTCCGCGAGCGGCTGGCCGAGCACGAGTTCGCGGTCGGCAGCTTCTACTACCGGCGCGGACTCCAGATGGCGGCGATCGACCGCTTCGAGTGGCTGCTCGAGGCCTACCCCGACTACGACCAGCGCGACAAGGTCCTCTACCACCTCGGCCTCGCCTACGCGAAGAGCCGCAATCCCGAGCACTCCGGCAAGGCGGACGACGTCCTCGAGCGCCTGCGCCGGGAGCACCCGGACAGCCCGTACCTGCTCCAGCTCCCCGGCGAAATCCCCGCCGGCGACGGTGCCCTCGGCGGGCCGTGAGGCCGCGATGAGAGGGATCCGACCGCTGCTGCTCGCCGCCCTGCTCGCCGCCGGCTGCGGCGGCGCCGTGCTGCCGCCGCGCGACGCCGCCGGCGACCCCGAGATCGCCGAGCTCAAGCAGCGCCTCCTCGAGCTGCAGCGCCGGGCGGCGGTGCAGCAGGTGGAGCTGGCGCGCCTGCGCGAGCGGGTGGCGGAGCTCGAGGCGCGCGACGGCG
>CAZNIX010000501.1:0-3628 GCA_964573125.1 uncultured Thermoanaerobaculia bacterium | reverse complement strand
CCGGTCGGGGCCGATCCCGCCGCCCCCGGCGCGCGGCAGGTGGACGGCGCCGAGCGCGAGCGCGGCGAGCGCTCCGGCGGCGAGCGCGGCGTCCGCCCGCCGGCGGGACGCCGGCGGGAGCGGCGCGGGCGACCGCAGGGCGGACGGCATCGGCTCGCTCTCCATACCACCAGTCTCGCGCATCACTCCCCCACCGACGAGCTCCAGCCGCCGGTGTCGCCCAGCTCGAAACCGTCGGCGAACATCGGCTTGAACTCGCCGACCTCGTAGACGACGCCCGCGGCCCCGGCGGTGGCGTCGAACCAGAAGTTGAACATCGTCGCCCAGCGCAGGGCGTTGGCCAAGGGGTCTTCCCAGTAGGGGTCGGTCGACCAGGTGACCTCGCCCGGCACCGACAGGTCGGCGGTCCAGTCGGCGGTGCCGTAAGGCTCGCCCGAGTGGTGGTCGACGCCGCGGAAGCCGACGTTCGTGATCGTCGCCGCGCCCGGGAAGCGGACCGTGAAGCGGCGCGCCGAGCGGTCGGAGTTGAGGTTGTGGAGCGCGTACTCGTAGTGGAAGTCGCCGCCGCCGAGGTCGGTGACCTTGTACGCGGCGTGGAAGCGCTCGAGCGGCACCGTGCCCGGGAGATCCACCGTCTCGAGCACGACCGCCGGGTCCATCACCGCCCAGGCGGCGATCGCCGGCAGTTCGCGGATCGTCGGGTTGGGCGCCGGGAAGCTGAGTGCGAACGTGGCGGGGTCGACCACGGCCTGGCGGTAGGAGGCGTTGTTGAAGCCGTTCTCGGCCGCGGCGTCGTCGGCGGCGACGTACTGCCCCTCCGCCCAGTAGGTGGCGCCCGGGTTCTGGGCCGGGTCGACGTCGGCGATCGCGACCCGGATCCGCTGGGACGTGCTGTCCGCGGTCCCGACGTTGGTGTACGGGAACGGGAACCCGCCGGTCGCGGCGTTGACCTCCGAGCGCATGCCGAGCGGCGTCGAGCCGTTGAGCGACGCGCTGTAGGGGTCGGTGCAGCCGACGCCGAGGAGGTTCCCTGTCCCCGGGTTCGCGCAGCTCCCGTCGCCGCAAGCGGGATCGGACCCGGCGAGCGCGGTGAAGCCGTGCTTGAGCCAGCTCATGCCGATCTGCTCGAAACGGCCGTCCTTGAGCCGGTAGAGGTTCTGGGCGATCACCGGGTGCTCCTCGGGGCGCGTGCCCTGGCCCGGGCAGCCGTTGGGCAGGTTGTCGCACCAGTTGAGCGGCACGTCGCCCTGGTTGCAGGAGATGGTCCCCAGCGAGTAGGCCTCGAAGCCGCCGGCGGCCGCGTAGTTGCCGGGAGTGGTCAGGTAGTGCACGGTGACGTCCGGGCCGATGCCACCGGCCTGGACGGCGTGGACGGCGAGCAGGGCGCCCGCGGCGAGGGCCGCGACGCCCGCGGCGGTCGCCAGGATGCGGCGGCGCGCCGCCGCGGACGGTTTCGACGGGCATGGATTCCGATCGGAAGACGTCATCGCTCCCCTTCTCCTCCGCCGCGGCGGCTTGCGAGCGGGCCGCTCCCGGCACCCGGTCGCCCCGCGGCCGATCGTGGTCGTGGTCTATCGGTGCATCTGGTCTCCCACACCCGGTCCCGCGCGGCGCTCAATCCCCGACGACGCTGCTCCAGGCACCGGTGTTACCCGACTCGAAGCCGTCGGCGAACAGCGTGGTGAGGATCGGGAACGTCACCTCGGACGGCGAGCCGGGTTTGAACAGGCCGAGGGTGTGGGACACCCCGCCGGGTCCCGCCGTGGCGTCGAACCAGAAGCTGAACATCGTCGCCCAACGCAGCGCGTTGGCGTCGGGGTCGGTCGCGAAGTCGTCGGCCGACCAGGTCACCTGGCCCGGCATCGCGAGGTCGATCGCCC
This sequence comes from uncultured Thermoanaerobaculia bacterium, assembly GCA_964573125.1. GTDB lineage: Bacteria > Acidobacteriota > Thermoanaerobaculia > Multivoradales > JBCCEF01 > CAVSQV01. Next base: position 1,748 of record CAZNIX010000501.1, on the reverse strand, counting down.
AATCGGTCGTCGCGTAGGGCTCGCCCGAGTGGTGGTCGATGTCGTGGAAGCCGGCGTTGCTGATGGTCGCCGCGCCCGGGAAGTCGACCATGAAGCTGTATGCCGAGCGGTCGGAGTTGAGGTTGTGGACCGCGTACTCGTAATGCCAGTCGCCGCCGCCCAGGTCGGTCACCTTGCGCGCGACGTGGAAGCGCTCGAGCGGCACCGAGCCGGGGACGTCCACGGCCACCAGATCGACGTCGGGGTCCATCGCCTGCCAGGCGGCGATCGCCGGCAGTTGGCGCACCGTCGGGCTGGGCGCGCTGAAGCTCAGCGCCAGGGTCGTCGAGTTGACGAAAGCCTGGCGGTACGAGGCGTTGTTGTGGCCGTTCTCGGCCGCCGCGTCGTCGGCCGCGACGTACTGCCCCTCGGCCCAGTAGGTGACGCCCGCGGTCGTGTCGAGGTCGGCGACCGCGACGCGGATCCGCTGGGAGGTGGTGTCGGCGGTGCCGACATCGGTGTAGGGGAACGGGAAGGCGCCGGTTGAGGCGTTGACCTCCGAGCGCATGCCGAGCGGGGTGTCGCCATTGAGCGACGAGCTGTAGGGGTCGGTGCAGCCGACCCCGAGGAGGTTCCCGGTCCCCGGGTTCTGGCACGAGCCGTTGCCGCACGCGGGATCGGAGTTGGCGAGCGCGGTGAAGCCGTGCTTGAGCCAGCTCATGCCGATCTGCTCGAAGCGGCCATCCCGGAGCCGGTAGAGGTTCTGGGCGATCACCGGGTGCTGCTCGTCGGTCGTGCCCTGACTCGGGCAGCCGCCGGCGTTGTCGCACCAGTTGAGCGGCGTGTCGCCCTGGTTGCAGGAGATCGTCCCCAGCGAGTAGGCCTCGAAGCCCCCCGCCGCCGCGTAGTTGCCGGGGCCGGTCAGGTTGTGGACGGTGACGTCCGGGCCGATCGTGGCGGCGCGGACGCCGTGGACGGCGACCAGCGCGCCCGCGGCGAGGGCGGCCACGGTCGCGGCGATGACCAGGATGCGGCGGCGCGCCGCCGTGGACAGACCCGTCGGGCATGGACTCGAATCGGATGACATCCTCGCTCCCCTCTCCGGCCGCGGCGGCTGTCGAGCGGGGGCCCGTGCCGGCCCCTCGCTCCCCGCGGTCTCTTTTGTGGTCGTGTGGTCCTTCAGTCCCCTTCGCTCTCCCCGCGCGCCGCCGCGAGCGCGGCGAGCAGCGCCTCGGCGTCGTCCCACCCGGGGACCCGCCGCAGCGCCTCCCGCGCCTCGTGTTCGGCGGCCGCGAGGTTGCCCTGCTCCGCCAGCACCCGCGCCAGCAACAGCCGGGTCTCGGCGTCGTCCGGCGCCTGCTCGAGCGCCCGCCGGTAGTGGCGGGCGCTGTCGTCGAAGCGGCCGGTGGCGGCGAGCACGCCGGCGAGGTTCTCGCGCGCCTGCCGGTGCTCCGGCTCGAGCGCGAGAGCGCGCTCGAACAGGTCGATCGCCTCGGCGGGCCGGCTCTGCAGGGCGCGGGTCAAGCCGAGATTGTACGCCAGTGCAGACGAACGCGGAAGTTTCGCCAGCCCTCGCGCAAACGCGTCGCCGGCCTGATCGAGGTAGCCGCGGTTGGCGAGCGCGACGCCGAGGCCGAGATAGGCCTCGGGCCAGCCTGGCGCACCCGCGATCGCGCCCTCCCAGGCGGCGACCGCGCGCGCCAGGTCGCCGCGCGCGAGGGCGTCGCGCGCGAGCAGGAGGTGCATCTCGGCCGGCAGCTCGCCGCCGC
>CAZNIX010000500.1:0-3629 GCA_964573125.1 uncultured Thermoanaerobaculia bacterium | reverse complement strand
TGTACGGCTCGTAAAGGAGCAGGCCGCTGTCGGACAGGGTCTTGACCATCGCGGGCGCGGTGCCCGGGGCGACCCCGACCGCGGCGGCGACGCGCCCGGTGGTCACCAGCTCGCCGGGATCCCGCTGCCCGGCGAGGAGGATCGCCTTCAGGTAGTCCTCGACGGTGCTGGTCGCCATCGCGCTCCCAGCGTAACCCAGCCGCGGGGCGGGCGGCTTGCTTTTCTAATGGTCATCGTCTATATTTTAGGCATGCCAAAAAGCCCCGCCGCTGCTACCCGAATCGATCCTGCCGTCGCGCCGCGGCCGGCGCTTTCGAGGCGCGCGCTGCTGCGGCTGGCCGGGCTGGGGTCGGTCACCGCCGGCGTCGGCGCGCTCGCCGGCCGCGGCGGCGGCGCCGAGGTCCATCCCTCGGCGCGGGCGGCGGCGCACTCGGGGCACGCCCTGGGTGCGGTCGGCCGGGTCGACACCTCCGCGTTCGACCCGACGGCCTACCTGCGCGCGTGGAACTTCTCCCACCTCGGGGCGCGCGAGCGGGCGCGCTACTACCGCGAGAGCCCGCGCCCCGACGGCACGGTGCTGCGCGAATACGAGATCGTCGCCGCCGACCGCGAGATCGAGATCGCCCCCGGCGTCTTCTTCCCGGCCTGGACCTTCAACGGCCAGGTGCCGGGGCCGACGCTGCGCGCCACCGCGGGCGACCGGGTGCGCGTCCGCTTCATCAACCAGGGGACCCACCCGCACAGCATCCACTTCCACGGCTGGCACCCGCCGGCGATGGACGGCTCGATGCCCGACCAGCAGGTGCCGCCCGGGGAGAGCTTCCTCTACGAGTTCGACGCCGAGCCGTTCGGCCTCCACCTTTACCACTGCCATTCGAACCCGCTCAAGCGCCACCTCCACAAGGGGCTGTACGGCGCGTTCGTGGTCGATCCCAGGACCCCCCGGCCGCCGGCCGACGAGTTGGTGATGGTGATGAACGGGTTCGACACCAACTTCGACGGCGACAACGAGGTCTACGCCGTGAACACCGTGGCCCACTTCCACATGGCCGAGCCGATCCGGGTGCGGGTGGGCGATCTGGTGCGCATCTATCTGGTCAACGTCACCGAGTTCGACCCGATCAACAGCTTCCACCTGCACGCGATGTTCTTCGACGTCTACCGCACCGGCACCCGGCTCGAGAGCGCGGAGCACACCGACACGGTGATGCTGTGCCAGGCCGAGCGGGCGATCCTCGAGACCCGCTTCCGCTACCCGGGGCGGTTCATGTTCCACGCCCACCAGAGCGAGTTCGCCGAGCTGGGCTGGATGGGCCTGTTCGAGGCCGTCGCCGCCGACGATCGGGAGGCCGGCGATGCGGCGTGAGGCGCCCGCCGGCGCCGCCGTCCGGCTGTGGCTGCTCGGCCTGCTGCCGCTGGCGCTGCTGGCGGCGTTGCTGGCGGCGATCGTCGCGCTCCGACCGGCGGACGCGATCCGCGGCCAGGCGCCGCCGGTCGAGCGACTGGCCTTCCAGCGCGTCGAGCTGACGCCGCACGGGATCGCGGCGACGGTCCTCAACGACGGCCCGGATCCGGTGACCGTCGCCCAGGTGCAGGTCGACGAGGCGTACTGGGAGTTCGCGATCAGCCCGGCGCGGCGGCTCGGCCACCTCGGCCGGGCACGGATCGAGATCCCCTACCCCTGGGTCGAGGGCGAGGTCCACGAGCTGCGCCTGATCAGCGCCACCGGCGTCACTTTCGACCACACGATCGAGGTCGCGGTCGCGACGCCCGAGCCGAGCTGGCGCTTCCTCGGCGTCTTCGCCCTGATCGGGGTCTACGTCGGCGTGCTGCCGGTCGCCCTCGGCCTGCTCTGGTACCCGTTCGTCGGCCGCCTCGGCCGCCGCGCCCTCGATTTCGTGCTCGCGTTGACGGTCGGGCTGCTGCTGTTCCTGCTGGTCGACGCGGTCGGCGACGGCGTCGCGGCGGCGGCCGGGCTCGCCGGGTCGTTCCAGGGGCTGGCGCTGTTCGCGTTCGCCGCGCTCTTCGCCTACCTGGCGATCGAGGGTCTCGGCCGCTGGCTCGAGCGCCGGCACGCCGCGGCGGGGGCGGCGTGGGTGCTCGCGCTCCTGGTCGCGGTCGGCATCGGCCTGCACAACTTCGGCGAAGGCCTGGCGATCGGCGCCGCGTTCGCGCTCGGCGAGGCCGCGCTCGGCACCCTGCTGGTAGTCGGCTTCACCCTCCACAACACGACCGAGGGGCTGGCGATCGTCGCCCCGCTCGCCCAGGAGCGGACGCCGCTGGCGCGGCTCGCGCTGCTCGGCCTGATCGCCGGCCTGCCGACCATCGGCGGCGCCTGGCTCGGCGGCTTCGTCTACTCGCCGGTCTGGTCGGTCGTTTTCCTCGCCCTCGGCGCCGGCGCGATCGCCCAGGTGATCGCCCAGATCGCCCGCGGCACCGCCGGCGAGCGGAAGCTGGCGGCGCTCGCGCGCTCGGCGCCCGTGATCGGCGGCCTCCTGGCCGGCTTCGCGGTGATGTACGCGACCGGCATGCTGGTCGGGTAGGCGCAAGGAGCGACGATGTCGAAAGCGGCGGTGACGCGGAGAGCGGCGGTGATCGCGATCGCGGGTCTGGTCGCCGGGATGCTCGGCGGCGGCATCGCGATGTCGCGCGCGACCGCGCCGGCGGCGGCCGCCGGGCGCGAGATCGTGCTCGTCGCCCGCGACATGGCCTACTTCCTCCCCGGCGACCCGCGGCCCAACCCGACCCTCGCCCTCGCCCGCGGCGAGACCGTGCGGGTGGTGCTGATCAACCGGGATCCGGGCATGGAGCACGATTTCGCGGTGCCCGCGCTCGGCGCCGCCAGCGCGCCGATCGCCGGCCGCGGCTCGGTCGCGGTCAGCTTCCGCGCCCCCGCCGAGCGCGGCGACCACGAGTACCTGTGCACGCTGCACGCGGTGGTCATGCGCGGCGCGCTGATCGTCCGCTGACCCCCGACCGCCCGCCCCGGTCTTCTCGCGGGGGGCTGTTCCAGCCCCCCGCCCCGCGGGAGCGCGGTCCTGCGGGGCCCCCTCCCCCGAGTCCGGGGGCCTTCGCCCGCACATGCGCCCGCGAGGCGCGCGTAGGTCCCTGCCGCGACCGGTTTCGAGCCACCTGAGATGCGCGGCTTCGCGGGGGCCCCTGCCCCCGCGACCGCGCTCCGCGCGCCCGCCCACCCATGGTTCGCCCACGGGGGTGGGCGGTTCACCGGGGCCAGCGGATCGAGAGCCCGGCGGTGAAGAAGCGGTCCGGCGCCTCGTCGGTGAGGCCGGCGCCGGCGGCGACGTCGAGCTGCAGGCGCGGGTTGACGAGCAGCGTCAGGCCGGCGTCCACGGCGTGGACCGGTCCGGCGGCGCCGGCCGGCGCATCCACCGGCGCGTCGCCGAACAGCTCGACGAACGCGCCGAGTCGATCGCTCAACCCGAAGCCGAGAGCGGCGGTGTACTCGAGTCGCGCCGAGGTCGTGTTTCCCGCCCGGCCGCCGCCCGGCTCCGCGGGCTCCGACGACCAGGCCAGGCCCAGGTTGTAGCCGAGCCCGACGCCCGCCGGCAGGTCGTGCGCGAACGCCAGCCGCAGCGCCGGGGCGTGGCGCTCGCTCGACCGCCCGCGCT
>CAZNIX010000499.1:0-3630 GCA_964573125.1 uncultured Thermoanaerobaculia bacterium | reverse complement strand
CGGCGGCGGCCGCCGCGGCGCCGCCCAGGCCGCCGAGGAAGCCCCGGCGGGAGAGACCGTCACGACCCTTGGACCGTTCGTCTGTCATGGCATCCCTTTCCATGCTCCGGAGCGCCCGCGGCGGCGCCCGCGGCTGCGGGCGAACCGCGCCGACCTCTCCGGAGCCGGCCGTCTCCGGCCGTGGTTGCGACCTCGGCGGGGTCTGATCCGGGGAACTCTAGTGCCGAATCGGCACCGGCTCAAGGGGGAGGTGTGCCGGTAGGCCGGAGGGATGCCGGCACGGGCGGCCCGTCGCCGCCCGTGCCGTGCGCCGGCCGCGGTCTAGCTGATGACGATCGTCTCACCGTCGAAGCCGGTGAACTGGTAGCTGCCGCCCTCGTTGAAGGTCGCGAGGTGGTCCTTGAGCATCGCGACCGCCACCGCCTGGCCGAGCCGCAGCGATTCGATCCCGTCGGTGCGCCAGTGGACGCCGGCGTGGTTGCGGCCGGTCGCGACGTTGCTGGCCAGCTTGTTCAGCTCACCGCCGACCCGCAGCGGCAGCGGCGGGGCGCCCGGCGGCGGCGAGTAGGCGACCAGGCCGAGGCCGTTGTTGCTCGGCACCACCGGGTCCGGCACCGGGAAGGTCTCGTCGAACAGCGCCTTGAGCACCGTCACGCAGGCGCCCGCCACGGTCGCGTGTCCCGCGCCGTAGGCCGGGTGGATCGGCGAGCCCTCGGGGAAGACCATCGGCAGGAGGTAGGAGTGGAAGCGGTCCTTGATCCGCTTGAGCGCCTCCGAGTCGAGCACCTCGTCGTGGATCGGGTAGCTCGCCCACCCCCGCTTGTGCACGTGCACCCGGCCGCCGAACTCCTCCGGCCGCAGGCGCCGGTGCACGAACCACTTCTGGTGCCAGACCGTCTTGAGCGCCCGGGTCGCGACCTCGCACAGCAGCGCCTTGAACGCCGGCCCTCCCCAGGTGCCGAAGCCGTCCTGGGTGTTCGAGGCCAGGTACGGGTTGCCCGGGTTGGGCGGGCAGCCGATGCCGCCGCCGGTCGGCTGGTTCGCGGGATCGGGCGGCGTGCCGAGGATCAGGCAGGCGTTGAAGTAGGCCTGGAACAGGACGTCGACGTGCACCCACTCCCCGAGGTCGCGAGTGCGCCGGATGTAGCGCCGGGTGGTGTCGAAGGTCTGGACCCCGGGCACGTTGCCGTTCTGGACCTCGAGCCACTCCTCGAACTTCGTCAGGTGGTCGTCGCCGGCGACCAGCGTGCGCATCCGCCGCTCGACGTACTCGGCTCCGAACGGCGTCGCCTTGAGCAGGAACTGCGAGATGTAGGGCCCGGCGAGCGCCCCCGGCAGGTTGTCGCGGAACAGGGTCTGGAGCGTGACCTCGCCGCCGATTCTCGGGCCCCGGAAGTCGCTCAGCTCCGACAGCTCCCGCGCCGCCCGCCGCGCCAGGAACGTGCTGAACGAGGTCGGGCCGCCGAGGACGGTGACGTGGGTGTCGCGCAGGAGCGCCATCCAGTACAGCTCGACCATCTCGCCCGCCTCCTCGGCGCTGGCGAAGGCCGGGGCCGGCGGCAGCGTGAACTGGTGCGGGTCGTTGCCCTCGGTGTCGAAGGCGAGGCCCGACTGCGGGTTGACCAGCCGGCGGGCGCCGGCGAGCGGGATCAGCTCGAAATCGGAGGGATTCCCCGAGGTCAGGGCGTCGAGCAGCGTCTGGTAGGCGCTGCCGTCGACCTCGCCGATCGAGTCGTGGGCCAGCCCCTTGGTGAAGCTGCCGATCCGGTTGGGGTAGAGCGCCTCGTCGCCGTTGCAGTCGTGGAGCACGACCCCGTCGGCGAACATGCGGTCGGCGGCGGCGATCCGGTTCGCGTACGCCGCATCGAGGCGGTCCTGGCCGATCCGCGGCCCGATGTGGTCGGCCTCGGCCCGGGCGCCGCCGGGAAGCAAGGGCTCGAGGGCGAGCGAGCCGGCCGCGGCGAGCGCGGCGGCGCCTCCGAGGCCGCCGAGAAAGCCTCGGCGGGAGAGTTCGTCGTGACTCGTGGACGGATCGTGCTGCGGCGAGTGCGCGGACGGCTGCTGCTGCATGTCCCGTTCCTCCGCACTCCGGTGCCCGGTCGGCGGCGCCCGCGAGGCGCGGGTCGAACCGTCGCGGCGCTCCCGGAGCCGGCTGTTTCCAGCCGTGGCAGTGACCTCGGCAGTGGTCGGTTCTAACTGCTGAGTGTGCCTGGTCCCGTAGGGCGAGACGACGAGCCGCGGCGTCACATCATCGGCACGCGCCGCGGTGGGAGCGCGGCTGCGGCGATCTCGCGCCGCGGCGGAGCCTCGGCGCTCGCTTCGAGTTCGGCTCTCGCGCGCTCACTCCCGCCGCACCACCGCGCCGCCGAGCATCACGAACACCGGCCGCTCGAGCGCGGAGAGGTCCGCGAGCGGGTCGCCGGCGACGGCGACGAGGTCGGCGAGCTTGCCCGGCTCGACGGTGCCGATCCGGTCCTCCCAGCCGAGCAGCTCGGCGCCGACCCGGGTGCCGGCCTGGATCGCCTGCATCGGCGTCATGCCGGCCTCCACCAGGCAGCCGAACTCGCGCGCGTTGAGGTGCGCCGGGAAGCCGCCGAAATCGCTGCCGGCGGCGACCTCGACGCCGGCGCGGATCGCGGCGCCGACGCGGCGGTAGTTCTCCGCCCGGTACTTGCGGGAGAGGTCGACCAGCTTCTGCTGGGCGCCGCTCGGCGAGCCCTCCTGGATGTAGTGGTCGCCGATGTAGAGCGTGGGCACCAGGTAGGTGCCGCGCTCGACCATCATCGCGATCGTCGCGTCGTCGACGAACGTGCCGTGCTCGATCGAGCGCACGCCGGCCTCGACCGCCAGCCGGATCCCCTCGGCGGCGTGGGCGTGGGCCATCACCGGCACGCGGTGGCGCGCCGCCTCCTCGACCACCGCGGCCAGCTCCTCGGGGCTGAAGTGCACGTCCTGGGGGTCGTCGCCGGCCGAGGCGAACGCACCGGTGACCAGGACCTTGATCCAGTCGCTGCCGTACTGGATCTCGCGCCGCACCGCGAGGCGCATCGCCTCGGGGCCGTCGGCGATCAGGCCGTCGGGGACGATCCGCTGCTCGGGCGAGAACAGGTTGAGGTCGCCGCCGCCGCCGGTGATCGAGATGTAGTGGCCGGCGCCGGCGATCCGCGGGCCGACGAACCGCCCCTCGTCGATCGCCCGCCGCACCTCGAGGTGGGCGTAGTGGACGTCGGCGTCGCCGGCGATGCGCAGGGTGGTCCAGCCGGCGCGCAGGTTCTCCTGCGCCGCGGCGAGGCCGCGCAGCGCCTTGTACGCCGACGACCAGCGCAGGTGGTCGACCTGGTAGGAGTCGGTCGAGATCAGGAGGTGCGAGTGGGCGTCGATCAGGCCGGGGAGCAGCGTCGCGCCCCCGAGGTCGATCACCTCGACGCCGGGCGGGACGATCTCGGGGCCGCCGGCCGCGGCGATGCGGTCGCCCTCGACGAGCACCGCGGCCGGCGCCCGCGGCGCGGCGCTCCGGCCGTCGATCAGCCGGGCGGCGAGGATCGCGACCCGGCGCGCGGGCGGGGCGTGCCGGTCGCATTGTGCACAGCCTCCTACAGCCGGTGGGCCGACGCCATCCTCGGCGCGGCC
>CAZNIX010000498.1:0-3635 GCA_964573125.1 uncultured Thermoanaerobaculia bacterium | reverse complement strand
CGGGAGGCGGCGGTGAGCTCGACCAGGCGCTCGGCGAGCGGGCGGGCGGATTTCTTCGGTTCCCAGGCGGGGTAGAGGGTGGTCACGACGACGAGGTAGAGGACGGCGATACCGGCGGCGGGGGTGAGGACGGCGGCGAGGGGGCGGGCGCGGGCGGCAAGGAAGATCGCCGCGACGCCGGTGGCGAGGAGGAGGGCGGCGAGGGCGAGGGCCGCGGGCGGCGAGACTTCGTCGGCGCGGGCGGCGGCGAAGGGAAGGGCGGCGGCGACGAGGGCGAGCAGGGCGCCGAGCAGGCCCTGGGCGAGGGTGACCCAGCGGCGGTCGGGCGGCGGATGCGAGGTGGTGGGCTCTCGCCAGCGGCAGACCGCGGCGACGAGGGCCGCGACCATCAGGGCCAAGGCGGGGAGGGACGGGAGGGCGTAGAGCTCGCGCTTCTCGGTCGAGAGGGTGAAGAAGAGGAGGACGAAGAAGGCGGCGACGAGGAGGAAGCGGTCGGCCGGGCCGCGCCGCCGCCAGGCGAGGACGACGGCGCCGGGGAGGAGCGCCGTCCAGGGGAGGAGGTTCGGGGGCAGTGCCGTGGCGAAGTACCAGACCGGGCGCTCGTGGTGCAGGCCGTGGAGTCCGCGGGCGAGGAAGTGCTCCCGGAGCGCGCCCCACACCGAGTACTCGCCGTCGCCGCCGATCGTGGCGAGCGCGATCCAGGCGCCGACGACGGCGAGGAAGAGCAGGGGGCCGGCGATGGGCGCGAAAGAGCGCCAGCGCCCGAGATCGCGATCGACGGTGAGGACGAGCAGCGCGATGCCGAGCGGCAGGAGGAAGCCGACCGGTCCCTTGGCGAGGACGGCGAGCGCGGCGGCGAGCCAGAACAGCAGCCCGGCCCGGGAGCCGCGGGCGTCGCCGGCGCGGTGGGCTTCGAACGCGGAGAGCGCGACCCAGATCAGGCCGCAGAGCAGCGCGTCGGTCTGGCTCCAGCGCGCCTTCTCCCAGAACAGGTAGGTGGTCGCGAGGACGCCGCCGGCGAGCGCCGCCGTGCGCGGGCCGAAGAAGCGCGCGCCGAGGCGCATGGTCAGCGCCACGGTGCCGAGCGCCGCCAGCGCCGCGGGCAGGCGCGCGGTGAACTCGGTGACCGTGCCGAGCGGCAGCGAGAAGAGGGCGATCAGCCAGAAGAAAAGCGGCGGCTTGTCCGGGGTCACCCCGCCGTTGACGTGCGGCACCGCCCACTCGCCGTCGACCACCATCTCGCGCGCGCCCTCGGCGAAGTAGGGCTCGTCGGGGGCCCACAGATCGTGGCCGCCGAGCTGCCAGAGGAAGAGCAGGGCGGCGAGGAGGAAGACCGCGCGCCGCGGCGTCATGCCGCCACCGGGTCGAGCACCGGCGAGGCGACCTCGCCGCGGACGACCGGCACCCGCGCCCCGGCGCCGAAGACGCGGTCGCACCAGAGATCGAGCGCGAGGAGATTGAACAGCGGCTTGCGGTGATCGGCGCGCGAGGCGAGGTGCTCGGCGAGGAGCCGGTCGACCCCGGCGGGGGAGAACAGGCCGCGCGCCGCGATCCGCTCGGGCGTGAAACGGGCGCGCAGCTCGGCGCCCAGCCCGTGCAGCAGCCAGCGCGAGAACGGGATGTTGAACCCGCGCTTGCGCCGGGCGAGGACCGCGTGGGGGAGCCGCCCGCGGCTCGCGCGCCGGAGGATCGCCTTGGTGCGCAGGCCGGAGAGCTTGAGGTGCGAGGGGATCCCGGCCGCGAACTCCGCCAGCTCGTGGTCGAGAAACGGGGCGCGCGCCTCGAGCGAGGCGAGCATGGTCGCGCGGTCGACCTTGGTCAGGAGGTCGTCCTGGAGGTACATCGTGAAGTCGGTGTAGAGCAGGCGCGCGAGCGGATCGGGGAACTGCCGGCCGTCGAGGGCGGCGGTCGCCGCGGCGAACGGGTCGTCGCCGCGCAGCAGCTCGACGATCTCGGGCGCGAGCACCGACCCCGCCGCCTCCGGACCGAGGCTCCCGAACCAGAGGTGATGGCGCTCGATCGTGTCGCGCTCGGCCGCCGCCGCGAAGCGGCGCAGCAGGTAGGCCGGGCCGACGTTGCCCATGGTCGCCGGCGCCCGCCGCGCCGCCGCCAGCGTGGCCCGGCGGAGCGGCGCCGGGAGCCGGCGGTACCAGCCCGCGATCCGGTGCCCGAGGTAGGTGGGGTAGCCGGCGAACAGCTCGTCCGCCCCCTCGCCCGAGAGCACGACCTTGACCCGGGAACGGGCGTGGAGCGCGAGCAGGTGCGACGGGATCGTCGAGGCGTCGCCGAGCGGCTCGTCGAAGCCGTCGCCGACGCGGCGCAGCCCTTCCGCGAGGTCGGTCTCGCCGAGCACCAGGGTGTGGCACTCGGCGTCGAAGCGGCGGCTGGTCTCCCGCGCGTGGCGCGACTCGTCGAACTCCGGGTCGGTGTGGCCGAGCGCGAACACCGGCACGCCGGGCCCGACCTGCGCCGCGAGGTGGGCGAGCACGGTCGCGGAGTCGAGGCCGCCCGAGAGGAAGACGCCGAGCGGCACGTCGCTCGCGCGCCGGCGCTCGACCGCGAGCGCGATCCGCGCATCGAGCTCCGCGGCGATCGCCTCCGGCCGCCGCCGCGCCAGCTCCGGGTTGCCGAAGCTCGCGGCGAGGTCCCAGTAGCGTTCGACCGCGATGCCGTCCGGCCGCGCGACCAGCCGGTGGCCGGCCGGCAGCTTGCGGACGCCGGCGAACGGCGTCGCGGGCGCCGGGAAGAAGTCGTGGAGCAGGTAGCGGCGGAGGGCGACCGCGTCGACCACCGGCTCGATACCGGGGTGCGCGAGCAGGGCGCGCAGCTCGGAGGCGAAGACCAGCGTGCCGTCGTCGCCCTGCCAGTAGAAGAGCGGCTTCTCGCCGGCGCGATCGCGCGCCAGCAGCAGGGTCTCGCGCCGCTCGTCCCACACCGCGAGCGCGAACATGCCGTTCAGGCGGGGCACCAGCTCGGCGCCGTGCTCTTCGTAGAGGTGCGGGATGACCTCGGTGTCGACCCGGGTGGCGAGCGCGTGCCCGCGCGCTTCGAGCCCGGCGCGCAGGGCGTCGCCGTTGTAGATCTCGGCGTTGGCGACGCTCCAGACGGTCCGCGTCTCGCTAGCGAAGGGGGGCGACGGCGCGCCGACGTCGACGATCGCGAGCCGCCGGAAGCCGAACGCACACGCTCCGCGGCGGATGGTCCCCTCGCCGTCCGGCCCCCGATGCGCCAGGGTGGCCGCCATCCGCCGGACGATCCGCTCCGTCGCGCTGGGCGTCGCCCCCCGGTCGACGATCCCTACCAGCCCACACATGTCGTCACTCCCCGCGGTCTCGGCCCCCTTCCAGTCGTTAGAGGCAGCCCAGCCCGAGATCCTTCGCCGCTCGGACTGCGCAGGCCGGTCGTCGGACTGCACAGGCCGGTCGGGGCCGAGGGTGTCCCTCCCAGGGCACGGCGCCGGCTTCTTGTGTGCGGGTTGGGGCCGGCCGGCGCCTCGTCAGCCCGCGCTCACTTCCGGGTAGCTCTGCCGAGTCTATCCGTTGAGCGCGCGGTCTGGCGTCCCTGGGAGGGACACCCTCGACCCGGACCTCCTTGCCGGTGCTGGACACGTCCAGGGAGCGTGATCGGTCGCGGGG
>CAZNIX010000497.1:0-3665 GCA_964573125.1 uncultured Thermoanaerobaculia bacterium | reverse complement strand
GCATCGGGCGCGGCCGGGGCGCGCGGCGGGGGCGCGGCCGGCGCGGCCGAGGCCGCGGTCGCGATCCGCGCCGAGGGGGTGAGCAAGCTCTACCGCCGGCTCGCCCCGGGGGCTCGCCTCGCCACGCTCAAGAGCGCGCTGGTCGACCGCAGCCTGACCGCCGGGCTGACCCGCGAGGAGGCGATCGTCGCGCTCGACGGGGTGTCGTTCGAGGTCGCCCGCGGCGAGGCGTTCGGCATCGTCGGCGGCAACGGCTCGGGCAAGTCGACGCTGCTCAAGATCGTCGCCGGCATCCTGCGCCCGACCGCCGGGCGGGTCACCGTCGACGGCCGGGTGGCGGCGCTGATCGAGCTCGGCGCCGGCTTCCACCCCGAGATCTCCGGGCGCGAGAACGTCTACATCAACGGCGCGATCCTCGGCCTGCCGCGGCGCGAGATCGAGCGCCGGTTCGACTCGATCGTCGAGTTCGCGGGCCTCGGCGCGTTCATCGACGAGCCGGTCAAGAACTACTCCTCGGGCATGTACGTGCGGCTCGGGTTCGCGGTCGCGGTGCACACCGACCCGGACGTGCTGCTCGTCGACGAGGTGCTCTCGGTCGGCGACGAGGCGTTCTCCCACCGCTGCCTGCGGCGCATCGAGGAGCTGCTCGCCGACGGCCGGACCATCCTCTTCGTCAGCCACGCCCTCGACCTGATCGCCGGGCTGTGCGACCGCGCGCTCTGGCTCGACGGCGGCCGCCCGCGCCTCTGCGGCGCGCCGCGGCGGGTGATCGACGCCTACCGCCAGGCGGTGGCCGAGGCCGAGGGCGAGGAGCACCGGCGCGAGAAGGAGGCGCGCGAGGGCGCCGGGGCGGCCGCGGCCGAGGCCGGCGAGGCCGAGGGCGCGAGCCGGCGCTGGGGCTCGCGCCAGGCCGAGATCACCGCGCTGCGGCTGCGCGGCGCCGGCGGCGAGGAGCGCTACGCGTTCGCCAGCGGCGAGGCGGTGACGTTCGAGCTCGACGTCGTCCCGCGCGAGCCGCTCGACGATTTCGTGTTCGGGATCGGCGTCTTCACCCCGCGCGGCCTCGAGTGCTGGGGCACCAACAGCGACCTCGCCGGGTACCGCCCGCGCCGCTTCGACCGCCCGGCGACCGTGCGCGTGGTCTGCCCGGCGCTGCGCCTGGCCGCCGGCGAGTACCTGCTCGACGCCGCCGTCCACGCCCGCGACGGCGCCCCCTATGACTACCGCCGGCGCGCGCTCGCGTTCACGGTCACCGCGCGCGAGCGCGGCGCCGGGGTCTACCTCCCCGAGCACCGCTTCGAGGTCGCGGGCGGCGTCGACTGGGAGCCGGCCTGATAGGATCACGTCCGTTCCCCGGAACCCGTCGTCCGAGCGAAGGAGCCCCTCGATGGCCGAGCCGCCCGCCGCGGGCCGCAAGCCCGCCGTCAACATCAAGATCGAAGACGAGGAGCTCAAGGGCCGCTACTCCAACCTGCTGCGGATCACCCACACCCGCGAAGAGTTCATCCTCGACTTCATCAACCTGGTGCCGCCGCAGGGGATCGTCACCTCGCGCATCGTCACCAGCCCGGGCCACCTCAAGCGCATCATCGGCGCGCTGACCTCCAACCTCGAGCGCTACGAGCAGGCCTTCGGCCCGGTCCGCGAGGCGCCCGATCCGGGGGACGACGACCGCATCAACTGACGGCGTCTTTTGGGAGAGTGATAACGGGCCGCCGCCGCGGCCCCGAGGAGGCCTGCCACGCACCGACGCCCGCGCCGGCCGCGCGCCGCGGCCGGGCTCCGCCTCGGGCTCGCCGCCGCGCTCGCCGCCGGCCATCTGCTGGCGACCGCGGGCGCCGCCGCCGCGCCGCGCCCGGGCAAGGACTACCGCGAGTGGGCGCGCGGACCGGTGCGCTGGCTGATGCTCCCCGAGGAGGAGCGCGCGTTCCGCCGCCTGCGCGACGACGGCGAGGCCGCGCGCTTCGTCGCCGAGTTCTGGCGCCGCCGCGACCCCGACCCCGAGCGCCCCGAGACCAACCCGTTCCACGACCGCTTCGAGCAGCGGGTGGCCGCCGCCGACCGGCTCTACGCCGAGGGGGGCGAGCGCGGCAGCCTGACCGACCGCGGCCATGCCCTGGCGCTGCTCGGGGCGCCGCCGCGCCTCAAGGTCGGCCAGCAGACCGCCCCCGCCTGGTCGCCGCGGCGCAGCGGCCGCGGCCCCGGGTTCGCCGTCGATCAGGTGCGGGTCGAGGTCTGGGAGTACGACCGCGAGGCGCTGTGGCCGCAGCTCGCCGTGCTGCTCGAGCGCGAGGGGCGCCAGGAGCTGGTGCTGACCTTCCTGATCGAGTCCGGGCGCGCCACCCTGGTCGAGGGCGAGCGGCTGCTCGAGCTCGCGGCGCTCGCCTCGGTGCGGCCGGGCGGCGACTAGACGCCGCCCAGCGCGAGGATGCGGCGCCAGAGGGCGGGGGGCACCGGCATCACCGAGAGGCGGGGCAGGCGCACCAGGTCCCAACCCGCGAACGCGGAGTCGGCCTTGATCGCGGCCAGGGTCACCGGCCGCGGCAGCCGGTCGCCGGCGCGCAGGTCGAAGACGACGATCCGCGGGTCGTCGCCGCGCGGGTCGGGGTAGGGGTCGGAGACGACGGTCGCGGTGCCGACCGCGGCGCGCTCGCCGCCGGTGTGGTAGACGAGCGCGCGGTCGCCCCGGCGCACGGCGCGCATGTGCCGCAGCGCGGTGAAGTTGGTGACGCCGTCCCAGACCGTGGCGACGGCGCGCTCGAGGTCGTCGAAGCTGAACTCGCCGGGCTCGGTCTTGAGCAGCCACAGACCGCCGGCGGTCGCGGGTTTCGCCATGGCCCTCCATGGTAACCCGAGCGCGGCCGCTCACGCCGGCGGATCCTCGACCTGGGTGAGCTCGACGTCCGCGTTGCCGGCCGGCTCGGGGTCGTTGACCTCCGACGACGCGACCGCGGTCGCCTCCAGCACGCCGCCGCGCAGCACCTGGACGGTGACGGTCACCGCCACCTCCTCGCCCGCGGCCATCGGGCCGAGGTCGCAGACCACGGTCGGGTCGCCCGCGCACGAGCCCTGGCCCGGCGTCACCGACAGCAGGGCGACCCCGAACGGCAGCTCGAGGGTGGCGAGCGCCGACGGAACGCCGACGCCGCCGCCGTGGCCGACGGTGAGCGCGTAAGAGAGCGTCTGCCCGACCTCGATCGGGTCCGCGGAGTCGGCGAGTTCGACCGTGAGGTCGGCGGTCCTGATCGTCGCCTGCCCGTGCACCAGGGTGGACTCGAGGGCGTGGTTGTTCTCCGGGAAGGCGTCGGGGTTGGCGGCCGCGACGTCGATCGGCACCGCGACCGCGCCGCTGTGGACCGGGGTGACGACGACGGCGACCGTCGCGGTCTCGCCGGCGCGGACGTCGCCGAGCGCGCAGAGGAGGTCGCGGCCGGCGAGCGCGCACTCGCCCTGCGAGGGGGTCGCCGAGACCGGGTCGACCGACACCGGCAGCGGCGCGCCGAGCAGGGCGTCGAGCGCGCGCTCGGGCCCGGAGTTGGCGACCGTCGCCGTGTAGGTCACCTGCGCGCCGATCGTCCCGGGGTCGGGCGCGTCGGCGATCGAGAGCGCGACGTCGGCGCCGCCGCAGCCGACCACGGCGTCGGCGTGGCCGATGTAGACGTCGC
>CAZNIX010000496.1:0-3671 GCA_964573125.1 uncultured Thermoanaerobaculia bacterium | reverse complement strand
CGGCCGCTGCCGGCGCGCCGGCAGCGGGCGGCCCGGTCCGGTGCGCGCCTGCGGAGATCTCGGTCTCCGCTCGCCCCGCGGCGGCGGCTCCGCCTCCCGCTTTCCGCCCTTCCCGCGCACCCGCACCGCCCGTGCCGGGCTCGGGCCCCGGCGCCGCGCTCGTCGCCCACGCCCCCGCCCCCTCCCGCCACCGCCGCGTGAAGTCCGTCAGCTCGGCTACCCGCTCGAGGCAGTCGAGCGCCGACGTGGTCTCGTCGAGGACCTGGCCGGTGGGCAGGGCGTCGCCCGGCCGGAGCGCGTTGCGCAGCCGGATCTCGAGCGGGTCGAGGCCGACGCGGGCGGCGACGCGGTCGATCTGGCGCTCGACCGCGAACTGGGTCTGGGGCGCGCCGAAGCCGCGGAACGCGCCGTTGGTCGCGGTGTGGGTGCGCAGCACCCGGCCGCGCACGCGCACGCTCGGGCAGCGGTAGGGGCCGCCGGCGTGGAGGAGCGCCCGCGAGAGGACGACCGGCGAGAGCGTCGTGTAGGCGCCGCCGTCCATCGTGACGTCGATGTCCATCGCGAGGAGCGTGCCGTCGCGGGCGACCCCGGTGCGGTGGCGGACCACCGCCGGATGGCGCTTGGTGGTGCCGACGATGTCCTCGTGGCGGTCGTAGACCAGGCGCACCGGCCGCCCGCTCGCGCGCGCGAGCAGCGCCGCGTGGAGCGCGATCACGCTCGGGTAGTCCTCCTTGCCGCCGAAGCCGCCGCCGACCGCGCTCGCGCGCACCCGCACCCGCTCGGCGGGCAGCCCGAGCGCGTGGACCAGGGCCTTGTGCACGTAGTACGGACACTGCATCGAGCCGACCACGGTCAGGGCGCCGCCGGCCTCGTCCCCCGCGGGCTCGTACCACGCGGTCATCCCCTGGCACTCGATGTAGATGTGCTCCTGGTGGCCGGTGCGCCAGGTGCCCTCGACCACCAGGTCGGCCGCGGCCAGCGCCTGCTCGACCTCGGGATCGCCGAACGCGAGCGCGCACAGCGGCGGCTCGCGGAGCGCGGCCTCGAGGTCGAGCGCCGGCTCGAGCGGCGCGTAGTCGACCTCGACCAGGGCGCGCGCCCGGCGTGCGGCGAGCCGGCTCGGCGCCGCGACCAGCGCCACCGGCTCGCCGACGTGGCGGACCACGCCGTCGGCGAGGATCGGCCAGTCGTCGGTCAGGAGCTGAACGCCGTTGGGGCCGGGCAGGTCGGCGGCGGTGACGACGAAGACGTCGGCCGGCAGCGGCGCCACCCGCAGCGCCTCGATCCGCGCGTGCGGGTGCGGGCTGCGCACGGTCGCCCCGTGGAGCATCCCGGGCAGCGCGAAATCGTCGGCATAGCAGGCGGCGCCGCTCGCCTTGGCGAAACCGTCCGGCCGCGGCGGGCTGTCTCCGACCCCGGTCATGAGTCCGGGCAGTGTGCAAGAAAGCCCCGCGCGACGCAAGCCGCCGCCGTTCGGTTTTCCTCAAGGGGGGCTGTTCCAGCCCCCTCCCCGCGGGAGTGACGGTCTTGTTTCAAGGGGGCGCGGGGGCCCCTCCCCCGAGTCGGCGGCGCTGCGCGCCGCCGCACACGCGCCCTTGAGTCTCAAGGCGCGCGTAGTCCTGCTGCCACCGGCCCGGTGGCCGATATGACGGCGGTCATACCGGCCCTCCGCCGCCGCCGCTATCGTGCCCTCTGCATCATTCACGCGGACGCGCGGGCGCCGCCCGCCGAAGGACGATGACCGACCAGATCCGCACTGGCTGGGTCTCCGGGATCACCCGCCTCAGCCTCACCGCGCTGCTGTTCGAGACCGTCACCGGGCTCGTCATCGCGTTCGCGCCGTTCCATCCGGCGGTCGAGTGGAGCGTCCTGGCGCACACAGCGGTCGGATTGCTGACGCTGGTGCCGTTGACCTGGTATCTCGCCCGCCACTGGCTCGACTACCGCCACTACAACCTGACCGATGTCGTGCTGCTCGGCTACCTGGCGGCGGTGGCGCTGGTCGTCTGCTCGGCGAGCGGGCTGGTGGTCACCTGGCAGGGGCTGTTCGGCCTCCGCATGTCCCCGGCCTGGCGCGACACGCACCTCTACTCGACGTTCGCCGCCCTCGGCGCCATGCTGCCGCACGGCCTGCTCGTCTACTTCCGCGACCGGCGGCGGGCGCGGCGGCCGCCGGTTCGCCGGCTGGCCGCCACCGCGCTGGGCGCGACCGCCGCCGGGCTGGCGGCGGTGGCCGCGCTCGCTCTCCTCTACCCCGGTCCCCGCTACGTCAACGAGTTCCCCGCGGACTACCGCTTCGTCTACGGCGAGGACCGGCCGTTCGCGCCCAGCCTGGCGATGACCTCGACCGGCGGCGCCCTCGCCGCGGACTCGCTCGCCGGGTCGCGCACCTGCGGCAGCGCCGGCTGCCACCGCGAGATCCTCGAGGAGTGGCTGCCGAGCGCCCACCGCTATGCCGCGCTCGACCCGCTGTTCCAGAAGGTCCAGAGCGTGATGGCGGAGCAGAACGGTCCCGAGTCGACGCGCTACTGCGGCGGCTGCCACGACCCGATCTCGCTGTTCTCCGGGAGCAAGAACCTGTACAGCGAGGAGCTGACCGGGGCGCCCGGGCTCGAGGAGGGGGTGTCGTGCCTGAGCTGCCACGGCATCCGGGAGACCGATCTCCAGGGCAACGCCAACTACGTCATGACCCAGCCGCCGGCCTACCTCTGGCAGTGGCGGGAGTCGGGTCCGGGCAAGCTGGCGAGCGACTTCCTCATCCGCACCTACCCCGACCGGCACGCGGCGCTGTCCAAGCGGATGTACAAGGCGCCCGAGTACTGCGCCGCCTGTCACAAGCAGTTCATCGACCAGGAGGTCAATCGCGTCGGCTGGGTCCAGCTCCAGAACCAGTACGACAACTGGAAGGCGAGCCACTGGTTCGTCGACGGGTCGCCGGAGCGCACCGTCGAGTGCCGGGAGTGCCACATGCCGCTGGTCGATTCCGGCGACCCGGCGCGCGGCGACGCGGTCGACTACAACCGGCGGCCCGACGACGGCAAGCACCGCAGCCATCGCTTCATCGCCGCCAACAGCCTGGTCCCGGCGCTGCTCGAGCTCGAGGGCTGGGAGGAGCAAGTGCGGCTCACCGAGTCGTGGCTCGAGGGCGGGTTCGAGATCCCCGAGATCCGCGACAAGTGGCGGCAGGGGCCGGTGGTCGCGCTCGACATCGAGGCGCCGGCGACGGTGGCGCCGGGGGCGACCCTGCCGGTCCGCATCGTGCTGACCGCGAACAAGGTCGGCCACGACTTCCCGACCGGACCGCTCGACATCATCCAGAGCTGGGTCGAGTTGCACGTCGTCGACCAGGACGGCGCCGAGGTCTTCTCCTCGGGCACCCGCGACGAGCGCAACTTCATCGCGCCGGGGAGCTTCCTGTTCAAGGCCGAGCCGGTCGACCAGTACGGCAACCTGATCGACCGTCACAACCTGTGGGAGATGGTCGGCGTGCGCTACCGGCGGTCGCTGTTCCCCGGCTACTCGGACGTCGTCGAGTACCTGATCGACTGCCCGTCGACGGTGGCGCCCACCCGCGGGCCGGACGCCGTGAGCGGCCCCGGGGCGAGCAGCAGCCGGGCGCTCGACGTCCCGGCGCGCGCCGGGGCCGAGCGCTACACGATCACCGCCAGCCT
>CAZNIX010000495.1:1991-3676 GCA_964573125.1 uncultured Thermoanaerobaculia bacterium | reverse complement strand
CAAGCGAACCGAAGGCGCCGCGGGGCCCGGCTCGCGGCCGGCCCGCCGGCTCGGGTCAGAGGTTGCGCTGGATGAAGCTCTGGAACGCGGCCTTGGGCACGGCGCCCATCATGCGGTCGGCGACCTGGCCGCCCTTGAACAGGATGAAGGTGGGGATGCTCTGGACGCCGTACTGGTACGCCAGCTCCTGGTTGTCGTCGACGTTGAGCTTGGCGATGCGCACCTTGCCGTCCATCTCCTCGGCGATCTGCTCGAGCGCGGGCGCGACCATCCGGCACGGACCGCACCACTCCGCCCAGAAGTCCACCATCACCGGGACCGCGGACTGCTTGACCTCGCGGTCGAAGTTGTCGGCCGCCACCGTGACGATCTTCTCGCTTGCCATGTCGGTCTCCTAACTCTCCTAACGGAATGTCCCTGCAAAGGCCGGCGGCGGCCCCCGCCCTTAACCGGACGGGGCGTCCGCCGCCGAGTCGCTCCCTTCCAACCGCCGCCGGGCGGAGAAAAATTCTCGCGTCGCCTCGACGTCGCGGCCGATCTGCGCCGAGAGGTCCATCACGGTCGGGAAGATCCGCTCCTCGCGTAGCCGCTTGTAGAAAAACAGCTCGACCGCGCGGCCGTAGGCGTCGCCGGCGAAGCCGAGGATGTGGCTCTCGACCACCCGCCGGTAGTTCTCGTAGACCGTCGGCCGGGTGCCGATGTTGGTCACCGAGTCGAACTCGCCCTCGGCGAATCGGCTGCGCGTGGCGTAGACGCCGTCGTGCGGCACCAGCTCGCCCTCGGGCTCGAGGTTGGCGGTCGGCCAGCCGAGCCGCTGCCCCATGCGGTCGCCGCGCGCGATCGTGCCGCGGATCGAGTGCGGGCGGCCGAGCAGCGCCGCCGCCGCCTCGACCCGCCCTTCGGCGATCGCCCGCCGCACGCGCGTGCTCGAGATGCGCTCCCCGCCGTCGGTCACCGGCTCGACCTCGCGCACCGCGAACCCCAGCTCGGCGCCGAGCCGGGCGAGCAGCGCGAGGTCGCCCTCGCGGCGGTGGCCGAACGTGAAGCCGGTGCCGACGTGGATCTCGCCGAGGCCGAGCCGGCCGTGCAGGAACTCCCGGACGAAGGCCTCGGCCGGGGTGCGCGCGAAGTCGGGCGTGAACGCGACCACCAGCAGCGTCCCGATCCCCGCCGCCGCCAGCAGCTCCTCCTTGTGCGCCGCCGAGGTCAGCCGCGGCGGCGCCTCGGCCGGGCGCAGCACCGCCAGCGGGTGCGGCTCGAACGTGACCACCACCGGGGTCAGGCCGGTCTCGGCGGCGCGCGCGGTCACCCGCTCGAGCACCGCGCGCTGGCCGCGGTGGACGCCGTCGAAGTTGCCGATGGCGGCGATGCCGCCGCGCGGCAGGTCGCCGGCGTGGTAGGCGTCGGGGATGACCAGCATCGCGGTAGGGGAAGGCGAGCGCGCGGCCGGGCGGGACGCGCGGGGCGCGCCGCGCCCGCCGACTCCGTCAGCCGGCGGCGGCCTCCACCGCCGGCGGCGGCGCCGCCGGCACCACCCCCGGCGCGCCCGCCGGCCCGACCACCCGCCCGACCAGGTCGTCGGCATAGGCGGCGGTGATCTCGACCTCGGCGAAGCTGCCGGGCCGGGCGGAGCCGTCGTTGATCAGGATGCGGCCGTCGATCTCCGGCGCCTGGCCGTGGTGGCG
>CAZNIX010000495.1:0-1981 GCA_964573125.1 uncultured Thermoanaerobaculia bacterium | reverse complement strand
GCGCAGCCGCCGGCCGACCAGAAGCTCGCGCCGATCGCGCGCGATCGGCTCCTGCGCCGCGAGCAGCCGCCGGTAGCGCCGGCGCGCCACCGCGCGCGCCACCCGGCCGGGAAGCTCGGCCGCCGGCGTCCCCGGCTCGGCGCTCCAGGCGAAGGCGCCGAGGTGGTCGAAGCGCGCCTCGCCGACGAACGCGAGCAGGTGCTCGAAGTGCTCGTCGGTCTCGCCCGGGAAGCCGACGATGAAGGTGGTGCGCAGGAAGACGTCGGGGGCGAGCGCCCGCGCGCTCTCGAGCTGGCGCAGGTAGCGGCGCGCGGAGCCGCCGCGGCGCATCGCCCGCAGCAGCTCGGGATGGCTGTGCTGGAGCGGCATGTCGAGATAGGAGACGAAGCGCTCCTCGCTCCCCATCAGCGCGAGCAGCTCGGGATCGAGGGTGGTCGGGTAGGCGTAGAGGAAGCGGATCCACGGGAACGACGTGCCCGCGAGCAGCGCTTCGACCAGCCGCACCATGCCGTGGCGGCCGAGGCCGAGATCGCCGCCGTAGCGCGTGGTGTCCTGGGCGATCAGGCACAGCTCGACCGCGCCCTGCTCCTCGAGCGCCCGGGCCTCGGCGAGGAGGCTCGCGACGGTGCGGCTGCGGAAGCGGCCGCGCCACTTCGGGATGGCGCAGAAGGTACACGGGTTGTCGCACCCCTCGGCGACCTTGAGGTAGGCGTGGCCGCGGGTGGTCAGCCGGCGCGGGGCGGTGTGGTCGAACACCAGGTGCGAGGGCGCCGGCGGCGGCGGGGCGCCGCCGCCGATCCGGACCAGCGGGCCGCCCCCGTGCCCCGCCGGCCCGCCCCGGTGGGCGGCGGCCACCCGATCGGCGACCGCGCCCAGCTCGTCGAGGCCGACGAAGCCGTCGATCTCGGGGATCGCCGCCGCCAGCTCGCGCCCGTAGCGGTTGACCATGCAGCCGGCGACCAGGAGCTTGCGCCCGGACTCCTCCTTGCCCGCGGCGAGCTCGAGGATGGCGCCGATCGACTCCTCTCTGGCCTCCTCGATGAAGCCACAGGTGTTGACGATCACGGCGTCGGCGTCGGCGGCGTCGGCGACGATCCGGTAGCCCCGGCGCTCCAGCTCGCCGAGCATGATCTCGGTGTCGACCAGGTTCTTGGGGCACCCGAGGCTGACCACGCCGACCCGCGCCCGCTCGGGGCGCGCGGTGTCGCTTTCGGCGTCGCGGACACCCGGCTCGGGGCGGCGGCTCGCACTCATCGGAGGCGGAGTCTAGCAGCCGAAAGGGTCCGCAACCTCGCACCAGTGCAAGACGATTCGACGCCAAAGCCGCAACCTGCTACACTCGGCCGCCGAACAGGATCCTCCCGATCCAGGAACCGACGAGGCGGCCTTGATCCTCATCGCCCGCAATTTCGCGAAGACCTTCGTGCTCACCCGGCTGCCGGAGTTCCTGCAGCCGGCGGTGGTCAAGGCGGACCGGCTGCTCTCGCGCTTCCAGAAGGTCAAGATCCTGCCCACCACGTCCCGGGTGATGATGGCGCGGCCGGTGCTCGCCGTCCACCACGCCACCCCCTGCGGCCGCGGCCGCATCCCGCAGCAGCTCCCGCGCTCGAAGACCCACGAGGGCTGACCACAGCCTCCGGGCCCGACCCTGCGCATGGGCCGCGCGCGCCGCAGAAGGCGGCGCCGCGGTCGCCGCGGCGGGTCGCGGCCGGGCGGCGGGATCGCGTACCCGCCCAGGCTCGCGCAGCACGTGGATCGACGAACGAGGGAGCGGATGGACACCGACACCCGGCAGACGGCGCAGACAGCGCAGACAGCGCAGACGGCGCAGACGGCGCAGACGGCGCGGACGGCGCGGACGGCGCGGATCGCGCGCGGCACGCCCCCGGCGGGCGCCGACGGCGCGACCGCCTCCGCCCCGGACGCGGAGCGCTTCGCGGCGCTCTACGCGGGCTTCCGGGCGCGCTTCGCGCGGCAGCTC
>CAZNIX010000494.1:0-3692 GCA_964573125.1 uncultured Thermoanaerobaculia bacterium | reverse complement strand
TCTGTTCGACTTCTAGCCGGACACTAGTGGTCGCAGGGCTTTTCGTGATCGACGTAGCCCCATGAGCGGCGGGGAGGTATGTGAGCAAACAAGGTAGGTGGGATCCTCCCGAGATCATAGTCGTACGGCGTCACTACCACGCGGAGAACTAGTTCGTCATCTTGCCGCGCGAGACCGTGCTCCACAGCCTTGTAGTACGAAGCGGGGCTCAATAGTAGCTCACCACGCTCATACAGAGCTCTCATCCATCGCAGCTCTCCGTACCTGCAGGGTACGCTCCGGATTCCTGCCACGTCGGCGAATTCCTGGTTGGCCCGTACCAAGCTCAAAGCTGCCCTGTTGAACGGAATACTCTCCGGGTGAACAGCGTCCTCAAGCCGCGAGTTGCGTCGCTTGTACTCGAGGAGCAGATCCGAAAACTTTTGCAGCCAGACAAGGCCTCCTTGGCTGGGTGCCAAAGCGCCGATCTTTCCTTCCGGAGTAAGTGTGTAGAGATTCCTTAGCACGTCTGCGAGTCGGCTTCGAAGCTCATCTTCGGTGGCCGCTGCAAGGTAAGGACGTACCCGATACATAAAGTCCCATGCTTCATCACGTGTCAGAGTCAGATTACTCGTAGAATCCACGACAAGAAACCTCCGAGCCCTCGGCTCGGCTTGGCCGGGGCTCGGCGCGAGCCGGTTTCACGCGGTCTCGATCGGCTGGCCTCCCGGCGCTTACGTCTCGTTACCGCGAGGATATCGGCTCGCGGACGGCCCTGTCAACCCCAACGATCGCGCGCTCGCGTTTCGCCGAGTCCGCCGGACTCGATTGCTCGATTGCCTCGCCGCGAACAGGTCGTGCTGTGGCGGCACGGCGTGCCTCGGGCCTCGCCAGAGGTCGCCGCCCGATTCACGCCGATGCGCTACGCTGTGCAGATGGCGAGTCTCGGCGGTCGCGCCCGACCATGCCGAGGAAGGGAGGTCGGACCATGGCCGAGAACATGACCCTCCAGGAGATCGAGGACCGATTCGATTCGGAGTGGGTCCTGATCGACGCCCCCCGGACGAACGAGGCACACGAGGTTGAGGCCGGGAGCGTGCTCTGGCACAGCAAGGACCGGGATGAGGTCTATCGGAAAGCGATCGAGCTGCGCCCCAAGCGGTTCGCTCTGCACTACACCGGGCGGATGCCTGAGGGCACGGCGATCGTGCTGTCAGCTTTCGATTCGACCGCGGCGACCGACCGGCAGCTCGCGGCTATACTCGGAGGAGAAGGAGGACTGGCCGTGTCCCTGGCGGTGGCAGCAGATCCGACTCCGATCCGGATCGACCCGCGCGTCGGCGAGAGCCGCGTGCGCCTCGCCAGCATCGTCTTCCTCCACCAGCAAGGAACCACTCCGGAGGAGATCCAAGAGCGCTTCCCGAGCGTCGCGCTGTCGGACGTCTACGCCGTCATCGCCCACTACCTGCGGCACCGAGCCGAGGTCGACGCCCACCTGGCCGAGCTCGAAGCCGAGGCACAACGGATCCAGGCCGAGGTCGACGCGCGCCCTGAGACCCGGGCGCTCCGCGAGAAGCTGCGGGCCGCAAGGCGGTAGCGATCGGAGCGAGGTCGGTGCTTCGTTTCGTCGCCGACGAGGACTTCGACGCCGCCATCGTGCGCGGCCTGAAGCGCCGCCTCCCAGATCTCGACATCGTGGATGTCCGGCGTGTGGCGAACTGTTGACAGTTGCAGGTAACTGCCTACAATTCCCCACATGGCCCGGGTCACGGACAGGCGACGCGCCCTCGACCTCGCGCGCCGGCGCGGCACGCTGACGACCCGCGAGGTCGTCGCCGCGGGAATCCACAGCCAGGCGCTAAGCCGGCTCGTGCGCGAGGGGGTTCTCGAGCGCGTGGGGCTCGGCCGTTACCGGCTGCCGGCGGCGCCGGTGAGCGAGCACCACGGCCTGGCGCTGGCGGCGGCGGCGGTGCCGCGCGGGGTCGTCTGCCTGCTGTCGGCCCTCGCCTTTCACGAGGTCGGTACCCAGGCGCCCGCGGAGGTTTGGATCGCGCTCGACCGCCGCGCTCGCCGCCCGGCCGTGAGCTACCCGCCGCTGCGGGTGGTCCGGTTCAGCGGCGAGGCGCTGACCGAAGGTGTCGAGAAGCATCGAATCGAGGGCGTCGATGTCCACATCACCTCGGTGGCGAAGACTGTCGCCGACCTTTTCAAGTACCGGAACAAGGTCGGCTTGGACGTGGCCCTCGAGGCCCTGCGCGAGGGCTGGCGCGACCGCCGCTTCACGATGGGGGAACTCGACCGGGCCGCGCGAGCCAGCCGCGTCGAGCGCGTCATGCGCCCCTATGTCGAGGGGATCGCGGCGTGACCACGGGCCTCGCCCAGTCGGTGCTGACGCGCCTGGTGCGGCACGCCAAGTCTCTCGGCGCCGACCCGAACCTGGTCCTGGCGCGTTATGCCGCCGAGCGGCTGCTCTATCGTCTGTCCCGTTCTCCATACGCCGACCGGTTCGTGCTCAAGGGGGCGCTGCTCCTGCTGGTCTGGCTCGGGGAGACGATCCGGCCCACACGGGACGCGGATCTCCTGGGGTTCGGTGACCTCGATGCCGGTTCTCTGGCCAGAACCCTCGAGGAGATCTGCACCGTCCCGGTCGAGCCCGACGCTCTCGACTTCGACGTCGCCTCGATTCGGATCGCCCCAATCCGGCTCGAGGATCCTTACGGCGGCCAGCGCGTGACGTTGGTCGCGTACCTGGGATCGGCGCGGCTTCGCGTGCAGGTCGATATCGGCATCGGAGACGCGGTGGAGCCGGAACCCGAGTGGATCGAGTACCCGACTCTTCTCGACATGCCGGGTCCCCGGCTGCGTGCCTACCGACCCGAAACCGCGGTCGCCGAGAAGGTCCATGCCATGGTGGTCCTCGGGAGCAAGAACAGCCGCATGCGGGACTTCTTCGACCTCCACGCCCTGTCGTCCCGCCGTTCCTTCGATGGCAAAGTGCTCGCCCGCGCCATTGCCTCGACGTTCGCTCGGCGAAACACGGCTATTCCCAGCGCAACACCGATCGCTCTCACACCCGCCTTCGCCGTTCTGGAGGGCAAGAATGCCCAGTGGAACGGCTTCGTGCGCAGGAGCCGCATCGAGGATGGCCGTGCCTTGCCGGACGTCATCGCGGCGGCCGGTGCGTTTGTCGGGCCGGTTCTGGAGGCTCTCGCGCAAGGCGCGGCGTTCACCAGAACGTGGCCGGCCGGCGGGCCGTGGCGGTGAGATCCTGAGCACCCGGTCTACCAGGCCAGCTCGACCTCGTAGGCGGCAAGCTTCGGGTCCGCGGCCAGAATCTCTACGCGCTCGTGCTGTGCCTGGGCGATCAGCATGCGGTCGAAGGGGTCTTCGGTGGTGGAGGGGAAGGTGGGCCAAACGAGAACATCGGCTCCAGCCACTCCTCGCCGATCTCCTCGTCGAAGTCGTCGGCGATGCGCAGGCTGTCCCGCCAGGTTCCGGGCCGGCGCTTGGGAGCGGGCGGCCCCACAGGCACCAGGCGCGCGACCTGCTTGCCGTAGCGGGCGATCACCACCTCCTCGCCCGCTTCGACCAGGGCGAGCAGGCGCGAGAGCTGGGTCTTGGCTTCCTGGAAGTTGACGACCGTCATGTCTCGAAGATAGGCTCTCCTCAACTTAGAGTGGGTAGCGGCGGGTCGAGCTGGATGCCGCCGCAGG
>CAZNIX010000493.1:0-3695 GCA_964573125.1 uncultured Thermoanaerobaculia bacterium | reverse complement strand
GCGGTCGAGCTGGCGGCGCTCGCGCTTGGTCGGGCGGCCGGCGCCGCGCTCGCGGCGCGCCGGCGGGCGCGCGAGCAGGCGCTCGAGCGAGTCGCGCGGGGGCGGCGGCGGGCTGTGGTCGGCGTACAGCTCCCGCGCCTCGGCCTTGGGCAGCGGGCGGTCGGCGAGAGTGCGCACCTCGAGCACGCGCTGGCGGTCGGCCTGCGCGACCTCGATGCGGTCGCCGACCGCGAGCGGACGGTGCGCCTTGGCCGGCGCACCGTTGACCAGCACCCGGCCGAGCCCGCAGGCGCGGGTCGCCTGGCTGCGGGTCTTGAACACCCGCGCCACCTGCAGCCACTTGTCGAGCCGGACGCCGTCCTGTTCGCTCACCCACGGCAGTCTAGCTCGCGGTCCTGCTGCCACCGAAATGGCCGGCCTCGATGAGGCGCCCGTTGCCCGCTGCCGGCGGCTCGGCAGGGGTATCATCCGGCGCGATGCCGATCCGCGTGCCGAAAGACCGCTTCGAGGAACTGGTGGCCGAGGCGCTCGACGGGCTGCCCGACGAGTTCGCGGCGCTGCTCGAGAACGTCGCGGTGGTGGTCGAGGACGAGCCGACCGAGGACGACCTGCTCGACATCGGGATCGACCCCGACGACCCCGACGCCGACCCCGACGAAGGCGAGCTGTTCGGGCTCTACCAGGGGGTGCCGCTCGAGGGGCGCGACAGCTTCTACTCGGCGCTCCCCGACCGGGTGGTGATCTTCCGCGGCCCGATCCTGCGCTACTGCGAGAGCCGCCGCGAGGTGCTGCGCGAGATCCGCGACACCGTCGTCCACGAGCTGGGCCACCACTTCGGGCTCGAAGAAGAGGACATGCCGTACTGAGCGGGCGAGGGGGGCCGTTCCGGACCCCCGCCGCGGGGGAGCGCCGTCCCGCGGAAGCCCCTGCCGAGTCCGGGCCTTCGGCCCCGCACCCGCGCGGCGCGAGCGAGCCGCCCGGCTCAGGCGCCGGGCTTGTCGTCGTCGCCGCGCTCCTCGCGGATGAACTCCAGCTCGGCCTCGCCGAGCGCCTGGGCTCGTGCGGCGGCGTCGATGAGGAGCGACTCGATCGCGCCCCCCTCGTCGCGCTGGAAGCGGCGGGCGCGGCCCTCGCCGACCTCGATCGTGCCGCCGTAGGCGCCGAGCCGCCGGGGCAGACCGCCGCGGCCCGAGGGGTTGTCCACCGCCACGCCGTTGTAGCCGAGCCGCGACGGGAACACGGTGCCGGGATCGGTGGCCTCGACCGTGGGCGCCGCCGCGAGCAGCTCGCCGAGGCGCGCGACGGTCGCGTCGTCGAGGGTCGCCGTCGGGTTCGGGCGCCCGGAGTAGATCAGCACGGTCAGCGTCACCGCCTGGTCCTCCGCGCCCTGGGCCGCGAGCTGGCTGCCGCAGGCGAGCAGCGCCAGCGCCAGCACGGCCGCGGCCGGGATCAGCGAGCGGGTTCCGGTCTTGGATCTCATGTCAGTTGATGTTCTCATGGCCGTTGCCCTCCGTCGAGCTCGAGCACGCGCAGAAGTAGCCGCAGAAGTCGGTGTAGGCGCCGCGGTTCGCGGTCTCGGGGTTGGGGATCGGGTTGGACGAGTTGTCGAGGTTGGTCGCCTGGGTGCTGCCGGGCTTGTGGGTCCACATGCCGTTGGTGTCCTGCCGGTACCAGTGGTAGTCCCAGCCGGGGGCGACGACGAGCGCCAGCCGGCACTTCTTCGAGGGACAGGCCGTGCCGGCGGCGACCGGGTCGAGCCCGTCGGCGGTCGCCGCGGCGTGGACCGCGGGACAGGTGAGGCTGCCGTACATCGCCCCCGCCGCCCGGCCGGGCTGGGCGAAGGTGTCGGTGCGCTTGTTGTTCGAGTAGTTGTAACAGTTGTTGTTCCACTGGACCGTACCGGCGTCGTTCCAGAACGACGGCGTGTACGAGGGCACGCTGCAGCACGCGGCATGGGTGACGACGACCACCGCGCCGAGCGCCGCCGCGAGCGCCAGCCGGCCTGCCAGGCTCACGGATCTCATTTCGTCCTCCTTTCGCATCGCGGAGAGGGCGCGTGCCCGCGCGGATCGCGAACCGCCCTCCCGGTGCCATCGGCGGCGGGAGGAGACGCCTCGTTACCGGTTGCGAAAAGAAGGCGGCGGCGATCAGCCGGCGGAGCGGCGGAGTTTTTCCAGCCCGCGCTCGCGCTCGTCCTCGATCCGGCGCCGCTCGGCGAGGTACTGCTTCTCCTCCTCCTCGCGCGCCGCGGGCTCGGCGAGCCTGGCCCGGCGGTCGCGGTGGAGGATCTCCAGCTCGGCGAGCTTCGCCTCCGCGCGCCGGCGGGCCTCGTCCATCGCGCGCCGGGTCTCCTCCGAGACCGCGTCCTCGCGCGGCCGCTCGATCCCCTCGCGCTCCATCCGCTCGAGCGCCAGCTCGTAGGCGGACTTCATCCCCGGCGCGCGGTCGTCCTTGGCCATGGCGGCACGCTACCATGGGGTCGCACGGGCCGGCGGAGACCTGCCGGCGTGCGCGCCGCCGTGTCAAACTGGCGCGCCGGCGCCGCCGCGGTGGACGGTGACTGGGGTGGTTCGAGGGCCGGCGGACCGGGGTGTTTCGGGGTTGCGGTAGGCTCCGCCGGTCGCCGGAGGCCGGCATCGGTTTTGCTCGCGGTACGGCGCCGGATGGGCCGCGCGGAAGCCGCGGCCGACACCATCGCAACGACGCGCGAGAACGACGGAGGAGTGACGGAGGGAGATCCCCGCCGATGATCGAGGCACGCAACCTGAGCCGCCGCTACGGCGACTTCACCGCCGTCGACGACGTTTCCTTCGCCGTGGACGAGGGGGAGATCGTCGGCATCCTCGGCCCCAACGGGGCCGGCAAGACCACGACCATCCGCATGATCACCGGCTTCCTGCCGCCTTCCCGCGGGCGGGTGACGGTCTTCGGCAAGGACCTGTTCACGGAGCCGCGGCGGGCGCGCCGCGACGTCGGCTACCTGCCCGAGACGGTCGCGCTCTACCCGGAGATGCGGGTCGAGGAGTACCTCGGCTACCGCGCCCGGCTCGAGGGGATGAGCCGCGCGGACGCGCCGGCGGCGATCGCCGAGACGGTCGACTCCTGCCTGCTCGGCGACGTCCGCCGCCAGATCATCGGCACCCTGTCGAAGGGCTACCGGCAGCGGGTGGGGCTCGCGACCGCGATCCTGCACCAGCCGCGGGTGCTGGTGCTCGACGAGCCGACGATCGGCCTCGACCCCAAGCAGATCATCGCCATCCGGGAGCTGATCCGGGAGCTCGGGCGCAAGCGCACGCTCCTGCTCTCGACCCACATCCTGCCCGAGGTCGAGCTGCTCTGCCAGCGGGTGCTGATCATCGACCGCGGGCGCATCGTCGCCTCGGGGAGCCCGGACGAGCTGCGCGCGGGCTGGCAGGGCAACCGCGTGCTGCGGGTGCGGATCAAGGGCGCGCCGGCCGAGGAGGCGCGGGCGGCGCTCGCCGCGCTGCCGGGCGTGGCGGCCGCGGTCGAGCGCGCCGGTGTCGGTCAGGAGGGGGCAGGGCTCTTCGCGGTCGAGGCCGAGGGCGCCGCCGATCCGCGCGAGGAGATCTTCCACCTCGCGGTCGCGCGCGGCTGGGTGCTGCTCGAAATGGTCGAGGAGAAGGCCTCGTTCGAGGACGTCTTCGTGCGCCTGACCACGGGCGACTCGGCGGCGG
>CAZNIX010000492.1:0-3696 GCA_964573125.1 uncultured Thermoanaerobaculia bacterium | reverse complement strand
CCGCCGCCCTCCCCCTCGGCCGCGGCGCCCCCTCCCCCGCCCGCCGCCAGCGCCGCCTCGGCGGCGGCCCGGGCCGCTGGCGGCAGCGCCTCGAGCGCGGTGCCGTGCGCCGCCTGCAGGACCTTGACGTAGACCGCGATCGCCCAGCGGTCCGCGGGCGGGATCTGGCTGGCGTAGCTCGGCATGCGGCCGAAGCCGGCGGTCATCACGTTGACGAAGTAGCCGGCGGGCATCGCGCGCAGCCGCTCCTGGTGGTAGGAGGCGGCCTGCGGGAAGCCGCGCTGGACGACCATGCCCTTGCCGGTGCCGGCGCGGTCGTGGCACATCGAGCAGAACGCCTCGTAGCGGTCGCGGCCGCGCTCGAGCAGCGCGCGGTCGACCGCCATCGGCGGCTCCGCGACCAGCGCGCCGGCGTCGTCCATCCCGAAGTGGTAGCCGCGGTCCGCGCGCAGCTCGCCGCGGGCGACGGTGTGCGCCGGCAGCGGCCGCGCCGAGGCGCCGTCGGCGAAGAACGGGCTCGCCTCGTAGGCCTCCTTCTTCGGCTGGTCGTACATCCCCTGCCGGCAGCCGGCGAGGGCGACAGCCGCCAGGGCCGCGAGCGCGAGCGAGCTAGTCCTCAACTTCCGACACCTCCACCGGTCCGAGCCCGCGCAGGAACTCCGCCGTCCGCCAGCGCTCGAACTTCGGGTCGCCGGCCTCGATGGCGAGGAAGTACCCGTCCTGCGAGGCGCGGGCGAAGCGCTCGACGTTGAACACCGGGTGGTGCGGCCGGGGCAGGCCGTTGAGCAGGATCATGCCGACCACGCCGGCGATCGCGGCGCACAGGATCGTCCCCTCGAACGTCGGCACCACCCACGCCGGCCACACCGCGTTCGGCCGGCCGCCGATGATCATCGGGTAGCGGACGACCATCGACCAGTACTGGAGCGCGAGCACGCCGAGGCCGCCGCACAGACCGCCGAGGAGCACGACCAGCGGCACCCTCGAGCGCTTGTACTCGAGCGCGTGCCAGAGCCCCTCGACCGGGTACGGCGTGTAGGCGTCGATCCGGGTGTAGCCCGCCGCGCGCGTCCGGCGCGCCGCCTCGACCAGCGCCTCGGGCGTCGCGAACTCGGCGAGCAGCCCCCACGGGCCGCCGCCGCCGCCCGGGCCCGGGCCGCCGTGGCGGGGTCCGCTCCGGAGGGGCGCGCCCATCACGCCGCCTCCGCGTCGTGCGCCTTCTCGTGCACCAGATGCCGCATCTCGAAGACCGCGATCATCGGCAGGATGCGCACGAAGAGGAAGATGCAGGCGCAGAAAAAGCCGATGGTGCCGATGAAGATCGCCCAGTCCCAGCGCGTGGCGGAAAAGACGTCCCACGACGAGGGGAGGAAGTCGCGCGACAGGCTGACGATCACGATCACGTAGCGCTCGAGCCACATGCCGACGTTGACGAACATCGCGATCAGCCACAGCCAGACCGGCGAGGTGCGGATCTTCTTGATCCACAAGAGCTGCGGCACCAGGATGTTGCACACCCACAACATCGCGTACTGGAAGCTGTAGTCGCCGGTGGCGCGGCCCTCGAGCACGTACATCTCGTACGGGTTGCCGCTGTACCAGCCGATGAAGATCTCGAACACGTAGCCGTAGGCGACGATCAGGCCGGTCGCGAGCATCACCTTCGCCATCGCCTGGAGGTGGCGGTCGGTGATGAACGCGTGCATCCCGAACCAGCGCCGCAGCGGCAGGATCAGGGTGAGCACCATCGCGAACCCGGAGTAGATCGCGCCGGCGACGAAGTAGGGCGGGAAGACCGTGGTGTGCCAGCCGGGGACGATGCCGATCGCGAAATCGAACGACACCACGGTGTGCACCGAGAGGACGAGCGGCGTGGCGAGGCCGGCGAGCAGCAGGTAGAGCGTCTCGTAGTTCTGCCAGTGCCTGGCGGCGCCGCGCCAGCCGAGCGCGAAGATCCCGAACGCGCGCGCGAGCCAGACGTTCTTCGCCCGGTCGCGCAGGGTCGCGAGGTCGGGGATCAGCCCGACGTACCAGAAGAGCAGCGACACCGTCAGGTAGGTGGTGACCGCGAAGACGTCCCAGATCAGCGGGCTGTTGAACTGCGGCCAGAGCGTCATCTGGTTGGGATAGGGCAAGAGCCAGTAGAAGAGCCACGGCCGGCCGAGGTGGAGGATCGGGAACATCCCGGCGCAGGCGACCGCGAAGAGCGTCATCGCCTCGGCGAAGCGGTTGATCGAGGTCCGCCACTCCTGGCGGAAGAGCAGCAGGATCGCCGAGATCAGCGTGCCGGCGTGGCCGATGCCGATCCACCAGACGAAGTTGACGATCGCGAAGCCCCAGCCGACCGGGATGTTGACGCCCCAGATACCGACGCCCTTGCTGAACAGATAGGTGACGGCGTAGAGGAACATCATCACGACCGCGAACGAGAGCGCGGCCCCGAGCAGCCACCAGCGCGGCGTCGGCTGGAAGATGACCGAGGTGATCTTGTCGGTGACCGTGCCCGGGGTCCAGCGCCCGGTGACCACCGGCGGCACCGCGGGCTCGGGCGGTCGGTCCATGTCGGCGTGAGACGCCCGCGCCGCCATGGCGCCGCCCTCAGGCATGTCCGGCGTGGCCATCGGCGGCCGCCTCCCTCGCGAGCTCCGGGTTGGGGTTCGTGACCCGCGCGAGATAGCTCGCACGCGGGCGGGTGTTCAGCTCGGCGAGCAGGCCGTAGTCGAGCGGTTGGCTCTTGCGCCGCACCACCTCGGCCGCCGGGTCGTTGAGGTCGCCGAAGGCGATCGCGTCCGACGGGCAGACCTGCTGGCAGGCGGTCCGGACCTCGCCGTCGGCGATCCGGCGGCCGGCGACCTTCGCCTCCTGGCGGGCGTCGTTGATCCGCTGCACGCAGAACGTGCACTTCTCCATCACCCCGCGCCCGCGCACGGTGACCTCGGGGTTGCGCGCCAGCTTGAGCACCTCGGTCTCGGTGTCGGTCCACTTGAGGAAGTTGAACCGCCGCACCTTGTACGGGCAGTTGTTCGAGCAGTAGCGGGTGCCGACGCAGCGGTTGTAGACCATGTCGTTGAGCCCCTCGGCGCTGTGCACGGTGGCGGCGACCGGGCACACCACCTCGCACGGGGCGTTCTCGCAGTGCTGGCACATGACCGGCTGCTGGACGAACTCGGGCGCGTCGAGGTCGCCGTCCGGGAACTCGAAGTAGCGGTCGATGCGGATCCAGTGCATCTCGCGCGCGTTGAGCACCTGCTCCTTGCCGACCACGGGGATGTTGTTCTCGGCCTGGCAGGCGACGACGCAGGCGTTGCAGCCGGTGCACGCCGAGAGGTCGATCGACATCCCCCACTTGTAGCCGGGGTAGTCCCAGCCCGGGTACATCGACTCGTCGCGGCCCGGCACGTGGACCAGGTGGCGCGCGAACTCGGGGTGCTCGCGGTAGTGCGCGAGCGGCGCCGAGCGCACCGGGTGGCGCCCCTCCATCGACCAGTGGTCCTGGGTGCAGGCGAGCTCGTGCCGGCCGGCGACGCGGCGGAGGACCGCCGGCGCCGACCACAGCGCGCCGCGGGTGCGCAGCGCGTAGGCGTTCACGCCGGCGCCGCCGCCGACCCGGCCGGCGGCGGTCCGGCCGTAGCCGAGGTGGAGGGTCGCCGCGCCGCGCGCCTGGCCGGGCTGGACCCCGACCGGCACGGTCAGCGC
>CAZNIX010000491.1:0-3702 GCA_964573125.1 uncultured Thermoanaerobaculia bacterium | reverse complement strand
CGGCGCCGCGCCGTCGCCCGCGGCCGCGCGCTCGGCGCGCAGCGCCGCGACCATCTCCTCGGTGGGCCGGAAGCGCAGCGCGGCGTTCGGCACCTTGAGCACGTCGCGGGCGGCGCCGATCAGGAACTCGACGGTCGCGGTCATCCCGGGCAGGAGCTTGCCCGATTCGTTCGCGACGTCGACGACCACCGTGTAGGCGACCACGTTCTCGGTGGTCGTCGACTGCAGGCGCACCTGGCGCACCGTGCCCGCGAACGTGGCGTCGGGGTACGCCTGGACGGTGAAGCGGACGGCCTGCCCTTGCGCGATCAGGCCGATGTCGCTCTCGTCGACCGCGACCCGGATCTCCATCTGCGACAGGTCCTCGGCGATCAGGAACAGCCGCGGCGCCGAGAGGCTGGCGGCGACCGTCTGACCGATGTCGACCGCGCGCTCGACCACCACGCCGTCGATCGGCGAGGTGATCTCGGTGTAGGCGAGGTTGCGCTGGGCGCGGTCGAGGGCGGCGCGCGCCGAGGCGTCGGCGGCGGTCGCGATCTCGAGGTCGGAGCGCAGGGCGTCGAACTCGCTCTCGCTGATCAACCCCTGGGCGAACGAGCGCTCGCCGCGCCGGTGCTCGCGCTCGGCGCGGGCGCGCTCGGCGCGGGCGCGCGCGAGCGCCGCCTCGGCCTCGCGCACCTGCTGCTCGAGCAGGGTCGGGTCGAGGCGGGCGATCAACTGGCCGCGGTGGACGCGGTCGTTGAAGTCGGCGCGCAGCTCGGCGATCTGGCCCGAGACCTGGGTGCCGACCTCGACCGTGGTCAGGGCGTCGAGGGTGCCGGTGGCCGACACCACCTGCTCGACGTCGCCGCGCTCGACGGCGACGAAGCGGAACGCGCTCTCGCCGCCGCCGGCGCGCCAGCGGAGATAGGCCCACAGGCCGCCGGCGGCGGCGAGGACGAGCAGGATGACGAACAGCTTCTTCATGGTCGCACGGGGCGGTCCCCGCTCCCTCGGCGTTTTGCGGGCCGGTCGCCGCCGGCCCTGACTGGCAAACGCCCGCGGCAGGGGGGAGGATTCCGCGCCGCCGGGGGGCGTCAGTAGTCGATGTAGCCGTCGCGGGCGCGCACCTGGTAGCCGCCCCGCACCTCGACCGACACCGGGTGCCAGCTCCCGTCGTCGCGGTTGCGGCTGGGGTAGTAGCCGAGCACGTACTGGCTGCGCAGCTCGGTGAGGATCGCCCGGAACGCCTGCTCTGCGCCATCGACGCCGGCGATCGGGAAGATCGCGCCGCCGCTCTCGGCGATCGTGCGCTCGAGCGTCGCGACCTCGGAAGCGTGCTCCTCGCGGCCGCGCCAGGTCGACCAGAACGTGCCCGGCTCGCCGAACGCGTGGGGCAGGCGGATCCAGTAGATCATCGCCTGGCTGCGGCGCGCCGCCCAGCGGACGTCGTCGGCGTCGAGCGCGCTCTCGAAGTCGATGCCGTCGGAGAGCACGATGACCACCCGCCGGCCCTGACGCCCCTCGAGCAGCCGCAGGGCGTAGTAGAGGTAGTCGTTGAGCGCGGTGCCGCCGCCGGCCTCCACCTCGGCGAGGCCGTCGGTGAGCACCGCGACGTCGCGCGAGAACTCGGAGACGCGGCGGCGCCGGTCGGAGAACAGCGTCAGCTTGGCCTCGTCGAGCTCGCGCAGGCCCTCGAGGAACGCCCGCGCACCCTCGATCGCCGTCCGCAGCCGGTCGCCGCGCATGCTGCCGCTGGTGTCGATCAGGAGCACCGCGGTCATCGGCGCGTCGCCGCGCTCGAAGGTGACGATGGTCTGCTGGCGGCCGTCGTCGCGGACCCGGAAGGCCTCGCGATCGAGGCCGAGGTAGTAGCTCGAACCCTCGGTGACGGTGACGTAGAGCTGCTGGAGCTGGAGGTCGAGCGCGGCGTCGACCCGCACGTCCGGGGTCTTGGTGCGGGCGGTGACGGAGTCGCCGCCGACGGTGCGGGCGGTGACCTCGAAGGCGTGCTCGACGTTGTCCTGGCCGAGGTCGACGGTCAGCCGCCAGGGCGGCGCGGTCAGCCGGCCGACTACCTCGCCGTCGACCTCGAACTCGACCTCTGCGATCCGCTCGCCGCCGAGGACGTCGGCCTCGATGGTGACCACGCCGACGGCCGGCTTGCCGGGCCGGGGGCTGCGCAGCAGGACGTCGAGGGCCGCCGCCGGCGCCGCCGCGAAGAGGAGCGCGGCGAGAGCGCCGGCGGCGGCCCAGCGGCCGGTCCGGCGCCGGCGGCGCCGGCTCACGCGCTCTCCGAGATGCTCACGCTCTCGAGCGCGGCGGCCAGCGCTCCGAGGCGCTCGCCGGCGCTCTGCTGCAGCGCCTCGAGCGCGAGCACCGGGGTCGGGTCGGGACACCTGTTGTAGCGCCGCCGCGCGGAGTCCTGGTCGCCGTCCGGCGGGCTCGTCGCCAGCTCGGCGACGGCCTTCCGCGCCGCGGCCGGGTCGCCGGTACGGTCGAGCGCGTAGGCGAGCTGGAGGCGCAGCCGCTCCGAGCCCGGGAAGCGAGCGCTCGCCTCGCGGAGCAGTGCCGCGGCGTCGGCGGGTTCGCCGTCCGCGATGCGGTTGCGCGCCAGCTCCTGGTAGGCGACCGCCGCCGCCCAGTCCGCTTCCGGGTCGGCGGTCAGCCCCCTGAACAGCTCGTTCGCGTTGCGTTGGCGCCCGACGCGCTGGAGGTTGATCGCCAGCCGTAGCCGGGCCTCGGCCGACTCCGGGCGCAGCTTGACCAGCCTCTCGAGCCGATCGACGGCGGCGGGGTAGTCGCCCGCCCGCTCGCGGTCGACCGCGAGGCCGAGCAGGGCGTGGGCGTTGGTGGAATCGAGCTTGAGGGCGCGCTCGAAGTGGATGTTCGCGGCGGTGCGACGCTGGTCCTCGAGCAGCGCCAGGCCGACCGCCGCCAGCACCTCGGCAGCCGTCGCGCTCGCCTCCGGCGTGCCGCCGCTCTGGGCGTACTCGGTGACCGCGAACCGCAGCAGCGCCAGGTGGTGTTCGACCAGCCTGGAGTCGCGCGCTTCCCGGTGGCGGCGGAACGCCCCGACATGGAGCAGGATGACCGGCTCCAGCGCCCGGTGGTCGTGCAGCGCGATGCCGTGCAGCACCGTGGCGAGGCCCTGCTCGGTCGCATGCACCGATTCGGCGGTCGAACCGCGCGGAGGATCGAGCTCGGCGACCGCCTCCGCGGCGGCGGCCGAATCGCCCGCGGCGAGCAGCGACAGGGCGTCGCGGTAGGCGAGCGCGATCGCCTGCGGTCGAACGACCTGCTCCGCCGGTTGAGCTTGGGTGTAGTACCGCCGGCTCGGGCGCTGCGGGTCGGGACCCGGCGAGGTCTGCGCGGCGGTCGGCGCCGGCGCCCCTGCGGCCGCCCACAGCGCGGCGAGCGCGACGGCCCGCCGGAGGATTCGCTGAACGACCTCTCTCACAACCTCGATCGACCTCCCGGGAAGCAGAGCGGCCGGCGATCCAGCCAGGGGGTCGATGGACTATATACGCCCCATACCCCAAGGCGTACTCCACGGCGCCGGCCCATCCCGCCGGCTGGGGTATCGTTCGCCGCGATGACCGCGCCCGAGCCCGCGGCGCCGGCGGTGCCGGCCGCGACGGCCGAGCGGAGCGGCCCGCCGCCGCGGGGGAGCCGCGCCGCCGTCGTCGCCGGCGGAATCCAGGCCAGCCGGCACGCCGGCCG
>CAZNIX010000490.1:0-3715 GCA_964573125.1 uncultured Thermoanaerobaculia bacterium | reverse complement strand
CGCCGGCGGCGGCGCGGTCCGCCGCCCGGTGATCCAGTTCCACTACGGCGGCCCGGGCTCGCAGGTGGTCGCGAACCGATGGAATCCGACCTCGGGGCTGTGGCACAAGATGATGGCGAGCCGCGGCTACGGCGTCCTGGTGGTCGACAACCAGGCCTCGGCGTTCTTCGGGCGGCGCGGGGAGGACCGCCAGCACCGCCGCTTCGGCCCGACCAACCTCGCGGCTCAGCGCGCCGGCGTCGACCACCTGAAGACCCTGCCCTGGGCCGATCCCGCGCGCATCGGCCTCTGGGGCTGGTCGGGCGGCGGCGCCAACACGCTCTACTGCCTGTTCGCGAGCCCGGGCACCTGGCGCGCCGGCATGGCCGGGGCGCCGGTCACCGACTGGCGGCTCTACGACACGATCTGGACCGAGCGCTACCTCGACCACCCGGACGACAACCCCGAAGGCTACGCGCAGTCCTCGCCGATCACCCACGCCGGCAACCTCGCCGACGCCCTCCTCGTCGTCCACGGCACCGGCGACGACAACGTCCACCCCCAGAACACGATCGCGCTCTCCAACGCCCTGATCGAGGCCGGCAAACCCTTCGAGCACGCGATCTACCCCCAGCAGAAGCACGGCTTCCGCGGCGATTCGATGCGCCACTTCTACCGGCGGATGACGGCGTTCTTCGAGCGGGAGCTGGCGCCGGAGTGAGGCCCGACCCGCACGGTCTACCCGGCCGACCGACTCAGAAGCCGCCCCAGAGACCGTTCAGCCGCTCCAGCGCCGCATCACCAGCGCGCCGTTGGTGCCGCCGAAGCCGAAGGAGTTGGTGAGCGCGACCTCGAGGTCCGGGGCGTCGCGGGCGACGTGGGGGACGAAATCGAGGTCGCAGCCTTCGCCCGGGTGGTCGAGGTTGATCGTCGGGGGGAGCTTGCGGTCGCGCAGGGCGAGCGCGAGGATGCCGGCCTCGAGGCCGCCGGCGGCGCCGAGCAGGTGGCCGGTGCACGACTTGGTCGACGACACCGCGAGCCGGCGGGCGTGGTCGCCGAACACCCGGTGGACGGCGTGCACCTCGGCGAGGTCGCCGAGGCCGGTCGAGGTGCCGTGGGCGTTGATGTAGCCGACGCTCTCGGGCGGGAGCCCGGCGTCGGCGAGCGCCGCCGCCATCACCCGCGCGGCGCCGTCGCCGTCGGGGTCGGGCGCCGAGATGTGGTAGGCGTCGGCGCTCATCGCGTAGCCGGCGACCTCGGCGTAGATCCGGGCACCGCGGCGGCGCGCCCCCTCCAGCTCCTCGAGGACGAGGATGCCGGCGCCCTCGCCGATCACGAAGCCGTCGCGGTCGCGGTCCCACGGCCGGGAGGCGCGCTTGGGCTCGTCGTTGCGGGTCGACAGCGCCCGCATCGCGGCGAACCCGGCGACCGCCAGCTCCGAGATCACCGCCTCGCTGCCGCCGGCGATCATCGCGTCGGCGCGGCCGTCCTGGACTTCGCGGAAGGCGTCGCCGACCGCGTGCAGACCGGTCGTGCAGGCGGTGCAGGGGGCGGAGTTCGGGCCTTTGGCGCCGGTGCGGATCGAGACCTGCCCGGCGGCCATGTTGACGATCAGGCCGGGGATGAAGAACGGCGACACCCGGTCGGGACCGCGCTCGATCAGGATGCGGTCCATCTGCTCGATCAGCGGCAGGCCGCCGATGCCCGAGCCGATGATCACCCCCACCCGCTCGGCGTTGCCGTCGTCGATCGCGAGCCCCGAGTCCGCGAGGGCGAAACCGGCGGCGGCGATCGCGTAGTGGATGAAGGTGTCGCTTTTCTTGATGTCCTTCTTCTCGACGTAGTTCCCGGGGTCGAACCCC
This sequence comes from uncultured Thermoanaerobaculia bacterium, assembly GCA_964573125.1. Lineage (GTDB taxonomy): Bacteria > Acidobacteriota > Thermoanaerobaculia > Multivoradales > JBCCEF01 > CAVSQV01. The sequence goes on along the minus strand of CAZNIX010000490.1, from coordinate 1,874 downwards.
GCGACCTCGGCCGCGATGCGGGTCGGATAGCCCGAGGCGTCGAAGCGGGTGATCGAGCCGACGCCGCTCTCGCCGGCGAGCAGGGCGGCCCAGGTCCGCTCGGTGCCGATCCCGACGGGCGAGATCAGCCCGACACCGGTGATGACCACTCGGCGGCGAGGGCTCACGGTATGGCTCGTCGTGGCTCGGGAGGGAGGGCGGAGAGGGGACGCCTAGTTGCCGTCCTGGGCGGAGGCGGCATGCTCGTCGATGTAGTTGACCGCGTCGCGGACGGTCGAGATCTTCTCGGCGTCCTCGTCGGGGATCTCGATCCCGAACTCCTCCTCGAACGCCATCACCAGCTCGACGATGTCGAGCGAATCGGCCCCCAGGTCGTCGGTGAAGCTGGCCTCGAGGGTGACCTCGTCTTCCTCGACGCCGAGCTGCTCGACGATGATCCCCTTGACCTTCTCTGCGGTTGCCATGCGGTCCCTCCTTTGGTCGTAGGACTGCCCAAACCCGACGGTTTCTAGCATAAAGCCGGCGCCCAAGTCCAAGCGCGGACCCGGGCTCAGATGTACAGCCCCCCGGAGACGTTGAGCACCGTGCCGGTGATGTAGCCGGCCTCCTCGGAGGCGAGGAACGCGACCGCGGCGGCGACCTCGCCGGCGGTGCCGATGCGCTTGAGCGGGATGCTCGCGGTCAGCTCCTGCCGGACCCCCTCGGGGAGGCCGCCGGTCATCGCGGTGTCGATGTAGCCCGGCGCCACGACGTTGACCGTGATGTTGCGGCTGCCCAGCTCGCGCGCCAGCGACTTGGTGAAGCCGACGAGGCCCGCCTTCGAGGCGGCGTAGTTGGCCTGGCCGGCGTTGCCCATCAGCCCGACCACCGACGACACCGCGATCACCCGCCCCCAGCGGCGGCGGATCATGCCGCGCACCAGCGCCCGCGTGACCGTGAACGCGCTGGTCAGGTTGGTGGTCAGCACGCGCTGCCACTCGTCGAGGCTCATGCGCGCGAACAGGTTGTCGGCGGTGATGCCGGCGTTGTTGACCACGACGTCGACCTCGGACCACTCCGCCGGCAGCTCGCCGAGCCGCGCCGCCGCCGCCGCGGGATCGGCGAGGTCGAGGGTGAACGCGAGCGCCTCCCCGCCGGCCGCGGCGATCGCGCCGGCGACCGCGGCCAGCCTCTCCTCGTTACGGGCGGCGAGCACCACCCGGGCGCCGTCGGCCGCGAGCCGCCGCGCCACCGCCTCTCCGATCCCCTGCGAGGCGCCGGTGACCAGTGCCGTCTTGCCCTGGAGTCCCGTCACGTCGCGGCCTCCTCCCTCTCGGTTGCCTGCCGGTGCGGCCAGTTCCGCTCGAGCAGCTCGGCCAGGCCGTCCGGCTCCTCGAGGCCGGCGCGGACGCTGGCCGGAACGATGCGGCGGATCAGCGCGCACAGGACCTGGCCCGGGCCGACCTCGATGAAGGTCCCGATCCCCAGCTCGCCGGCCATCCGCTCGATCGACTCGACCCAGCGCACCGGCGAGTCGATCTGGCGCACCAGGGCGTCGCGGGCGGCGGCGCCGGTGGTCACCGGCGCGGCGTCGGCGTTGACCACCACCGGGAACGCCGGGTCGCGGAACTCGGTGGCCGCGAGCAGCGGCGCCATCGCCTCGCGCGCCGGCCGCATCAGCGCGCAGTGGAACGGCGCCGAGACCGGCAGCCGCACCGCCTTCTTGGCGCCGCGCGCGGCGGCGAGCGCGATCGCGCGCTCGACCGCGGCCGCGTGGCCGGCGATCACGGTCTGGCCGGGAGCGTTGAGATTCGCTATCTCACACACCTCGCCGGCGCCGCCGGCGGCCTCGGCGGCGATCTCCTCGACCGCCGCCGCGTCGAGGCCGAGGATCG
>CAZNIX010000489.1:0-3720 GCA_964573125.1 uncultured Thermoanaerobaculia bacterium | reverse complement strand
GGAGGTGATCGCCGCCGCCGCCGACCGGCTGGCGCGGCTCGATCCCGGGCGGCCGGTGGTCGTCGACGCGCTGGCGGCGCCGGAAGAGCCGGAGCTGGCGCTCGCGGAGGCGGCGCGGATGGCGGTCGCCGGGGCGGCGGTGACGCTGTTCGAGGTGGCGGCGCCCAACGCGGTTCGGCTCGCGCCGTTCGCGCTGCTCGCCCGCGAGTTCGCCGGCGACGTCGCCTACGACCCCTACTCCTCCCCCGCCGGCGGCGAGGGCGCCTGGAGCTTCGTGCGCGGCGCGGACCTCGGCCTGCGGGTGATCGCGCGCGCGCCGCGCGGCGCCGGCGGCGAGCCGGTCGACGAGTTGGTGCTCACCTTCTCCGACGCCACCCTGCGCGATCCCCAACGGGTCGATCTCGCGACCGGCGAGGCGATCCCGCTGGCCGGCGTCCGTCGCGGCCGCGAGGGACTCACGCTGGCGGTCGCCGATCCCGGCCCGGTCGCGGTCGTGCGCCTGACCCGCCCGGGCGCCGCCGAGCTGCTCGGCCCGGGCGGGGTCGCCGGGATCGAGGAGCGGCTGACCGTCGAGACCGAGCGCACGATGCCGGTCGAGGAGATCCTGCGCCGGCTCCAGGCGTTCGAGGACGCCCAGCGCCGCCGGATCGAGAACTACACCGCCACCAACACCACCCACCTGCGCTTCGGCGCCGGCGCCGGTCAGAGCTTCGAGGCGACGCTCGAGGGGGCGTTCTTCGCCGCGTCGGAGGCGGGCTCGGACTGGGCGTGGCAGACCTTCTACGTCAACGGCGTGCGCTGGCGCGGCCGCTCGATCCCCGAGATCCCGCTCATCCAGCCCGAGCGCGCCGCCGCGCCGCCGCTCGCGATCACGTTCGACAAGACCTACCGCTACCGGCTGCGCGGCACCGAGGTGATCGACGGGCGCGACTGCTGGGTGGTCGAGTTCGCGCCCGCCGGCGCCGGCGGCGAGGAGGGCAAGCTCCACCGCGGCACGGTGTGGGTCGATCGCGAGGTCTACGCGCGGGTGCGCACCCGCGCGGTGCAGCTCGGCCTGACCGGCGAGGTGCTGTCCAACGAGGAGACCCAGCACTTCCGCCCGATCGACGCCGCCGGCGCGCCCGCGGAATGGGGCGCCGAGTCGTTCGTCCTGCCGCTGCGGGTGGTCTCGAACCAGCTCTGGTCGGTGGTCAACGCCACCACCCAGGTCGAGCGCGAGACCGTGCTCTCGGCGGTGACGATCAACGACCCGGCGTTCGACGAGCGGCGCGCCCAGGTCGCCGCCTCCGACGCCACCATGCTGCGCGACACCGAGCGCGGCCTGCGCTACCTGGTCAAGGACCCGGAGACCGGCGAGCGCGTGGTCCAGGAGGGCTTCGACACCAGCAAGTGGTTCCTCGCCGGCGGCGTCTTCTACGACGACGCGCTCGACTACCCGCTGCCGCTCGCCGGCGTCAATTACTTCTCGTTCGATTTCAAGGGCAGCGGCAACCAGGTCAACGCGTTTCTCGCCGGCGCGCTCAACGTGGTCAACGTCGCCGAGCCGAGCCTCTTCGGCAGCAAGGTCGACTTCGGCGGCGACCTGTTCATCCTCGCGGTGCCGACCAGCGACCAGCTCTTCCGCGACAACGAGGAGGTCGAGCTCGAGGAGGTCGAGCGCCGGAGCGGCAGCGCCGCGCTCAAGCTCGGCCGGCCGCTCGGCAACTTCGTCAAGCTCGGCCTCGAGTACCGGCTGCGCTCGGTCGACTACTCGCGCGCCGACGACACCGCCGGGGATTTCGTGCTGCCGCAGGACACCCTGATCCACCTCGGGACGCTGTCCGGGCGCTACGCGCGAGGCGGCTACCAGCTCGACCTCTCCGCGACCTTCGCCCGGCGCGCCGAGTGGGAGTTCTGGGGGCCGCCCGGCAACACCGAGTTCGATCCCGAGCAGCAGGACTACCTGCTGTGGGGGGCGTCGCTGCGCAAGGCCTGGTACCTCGGCCGGTTCCGCAAGCTCGGCGCCGAGATCGAGGTCTTCGACGGCCAGGACCTCGACCGCTTCAGCAAGTACGGCTTCGGGTTTTTCGGCGACGTGTCGGTCAACGGCTACCAGAGCGACCGCGTGCGCGGCGAGAGCGGCTATGCCGCCCACCTCTCCTACGGCCTGGAGCTGGGCGAGGTGCTGCGGCTCGAGGCCGAGGGCGACGCCGCCTGGGTCGACGACGAGATCGCCGGCTTCGACCGGGAGCTGCTCGCGGGCGTCGGCTTCAGCGGCGGCTTCGTCGGGCCGTGGAACACGCTGGTCAACGTCGAGATCGGAACGCCGGTGGCGGGGCCGGACGACGGGTTCGTGGCGTTCATCGTGTTCCTGAAGCTGTTCAAGTAGGTGGGACAAGGACCACCGGCCCGGCGGAGGATCGCCCCCGCCTGGCACCGACGCGCTGGTCGCTTGCGGACCGCCGGCCCGGGCGGAGGATCGCCCCCGCCTGGCACCGACGCGCGCTACTCGACAGCGGCGAGCGGATGGCGCGCGTCTGCTCAGCGTCCGCGCAAACCGGCTTGCCTGGCGGCGGATCCGTTGAGCGCGGCCGCTGGGCTGCCTGGCGGGGGCGATCCTCCGCCCGGGCCTCCTTGCCTGCTCGACCGGAAGCGACTCGAGTTCGAGGTTGGGGTGGGTCTGGAGTGGGGAGTTGACAAGACGAACGTTCGTGCTATTGTGCGCCGCATGAGCAAGGGGGAGGACACCCGGGCCGCGATCCTCGACCGGGCGCTGGCGGTGACCAGCCAGCTCGGCCTCGAGGGGTTGTCGATCGGCTCGCTGGCGCAGGACCTCGGCATGTCGAAGAGCGGGCTCTTCGCGCACTTCGGCTCCAAGGAGGACCTCCAGCTCCAGGTGCTCGACCTCGCGGTCGAGCGCTACGTCGAGGCGGTGGTCCGACCGGCGCTCGCCCGGCCGCGCGGCGAGCCGCGGGTGCGGGCGCTGTTCGAGAACTGGCTGGCCTGGGCCGAGGCGAGCTACCTGCCGGGCGGCTGCGTGTTCATGGCCACCGCCAACGAGCTGGACGACCGTCCCGGACCGCTCCGCGACCGGCTGGTCGGCTACGAGCAGCAAAAGCTGGCGGCCCTCGCCCGCGCCGCGCGCATTGCTCAGGAGGAGGGCCACTTCCGGAGCGACCTCGACGCCGAGCAGTTCGCGTACGAGCTGTTCGCGGTGATGCTCGCCTACCACCACTTTCGCCGCCTGCTGCGCGCCCCGGACGCCCGCGACCGCGCCCGGCGCGCGTTCGACGACCTGCTGCGCGGCGCCCGCGCCGCCAGCGCCGCCGCCTGACCCGATCCCGGACGAACCCCGAGGAGAGCCGCCATGTCGTTCCCGATCTCGGCCCCGCTCGCGACAGAAAAAAGCACGATCGTTCGTACATCGCCTACGGCCGAACCGGATCCGCGAGCGAAACCGAGGTCGGAGCCGCGGTCCCGGGTCGACCCGCGCTCATCCGACCGGACCTCGAGCAGCTTGACCGGATGCTCCGGCAGGTCGGAGCCGCGGTCCCGGGTCGACCCGCGCCCGCTCATCGCAGGAGCCGCGGCGCCCGCCACCGGAGGCGCCGACCGAACCGACTCGGCATCCACGAGCGCGGCGGCGTGGTCGTCCGGAGCCGCGGCGCCCGAGGCCGGGGGGGCCGACAGCCCGGGCCTGCCGCGAGCGCCTCCTGCGCTTCGCCGCGCAGCAGACCGAGC
>CAZNIX010000488.1:0-3723 GCA_964573125.1 uncultured Thermoanaerobaculia bacterium | reverse complement strand
CGCGGCGGCGCCGGCCTCGTCTTGCGGGGGCGCTTCATCCCTGACCGATTCCCCCGCGCCGTCGTCAGTCGCCGGCCGCGGCTCGGGCGCCGCCGCCGGTTCCGGCGCTCCCGCGCGCGCGGCCGCGGCCGGCCGCCGGGGATCGATCGGATCGACCGCGATCACCACCTTGCCGCGGCTCTTGAGCAAGCCGTGGCGCTTGTCGATCTCCTCGTACGCCAGCTCGTCGGGTTCGATGCCGTAGTGCGAGGCCGCGGCGAGCACCGCCGCCTGCACCGTCTTGCCGGAGAAGAATCGCCTGCTCATTGCTTGCGTCCGCCCTTGGCCTTCTTCGCCCCGCTCTTCTCGCCGCCCCCGGGTGGGCCGAGGACGCGATTGTAGACCGCCTGCTGGGCGATGGTCAGCACGTTGTTGGTCAGCCAGTAGAGCACCAGACCGCTCGGGAAGCCGATGAAGAGGATGGTCATGAACACCGGCATGAGCTGGAAGAGGCGCCGCTGCATCGGGTCGCCGGCCATCGGCGTCATCTTGGTCTGGATGAACTGCGTCGCGCCCATCACGATCGGCAGCACGTAGTAGGGGTCTTTGAGCGAGAGGTCCTGGATCCAGAAGATCCACGGCGCGCCGCGCAGCTCGACCGCGACGTAGAGCAGCCGGTAGAAGGCGAAGAGCACCGGGAGCTGGAGCAGCATCGGCAGGCAGCCGCCGGCCGGGTTGACCCCCTCGCTCTTGTACAGCGCCATGATCTCTTCGTTCATCTTGCGCTGCATCTCGACGTCGGGGCGCCCCTTCTTGTCGCGCAGCTTGGGCCGGTAGCGCTCGCGGATCGCCTGCATCTTGGGCGCGAGCTGCTGCATCTTGCGCATCGAGATGTAGCTCTTGTGCGTGAGCGGCAAGAGGATCAGCTTGATCACCAGGGTCAGGAGCACGATCGACCAGCCGTAGTTGGCTACCACGTGGTCGTGGATCCAGGCGAGACCGATGAGCAGCCCGCGAGAGAAGAAGCCGAACATCCCGAAGCCGACGGCGTCGTCGAGGCCGGGGTGCGCCCGGGCCAGGCGGTCGAGGCTCTTCTCCCCCCAGTAGGCGGTGAGCTCGAGCCGCGCGCCGGCCGGCTCGAGCGCCAGGCCGATCTCGCGCGGCAGGTCTTCCTGCGCTTCCGACGGTCCGCCCTCGGGCAGCGGCGTGAACGACCAGGCGCCCTCCACGGCCGCCGGCTCGAGCACCATCGGCACGAACCGCGCGCCGCGCGGCGGCGCCGCGCGCCGGGGGATCAGCGCGGTGAGGAAGTAGCGGTCTTCGAGCGCAACCCAGGCCAGCCCCGAACCGGGGAGCGCGACCGCTTCTTCGGCCTTCCGCGCCGGCACGTGCTCGACCTCCCCGCCGAGCATGTAGACCCCGCCCGGCGCCGCCATCCGGTCGTCGGCCTCGTCCGGCGCCGGGTTGCGCAGCCCGGGGCCGAGGAAGAGCGCCCAGTCGCGCGGCCGCCGGACCTCGACCTCGACGCCGAAGGTCTCGTCGCCCTCGAACGTGAAGCGCTTCTCGGCGTCGCCGGCCGGACCGCGGTAGCGGAACGCGATCACGCGCGCGCCGGCCTCGGCGGTCTCCTCGACCGTGAACAGGGCGTCGTCGAGGGGCAGCGGCGCGAGGTCGGGCCCGACCAGGGCGAGCGGGTAGGGCCCCGCCGCGCGCCGGCGCACGAGGTCGACCGCGCCGCCGCCGTGGCTCAGGTGCTCCTTGAGGGTGAAGCTGACCACCGCCGCGCCGCGGTTGGACAGCTCGGCGCGAAAGCGGTCGTTCTCGACCACCACGGTGCGCTCGGCGTCGGTGAGGATTTCCTCCTCGGGTGGAAGCGCCGGGGCGGTCGACTCGGCCTCGAGCGCCTCCCCGGTCGCCCGCTCGCCGGGCTCGCCGGGCTCGCCGGGCTCGGCAACGGCGCTGCCGGGGAGAGCGGCGGACGCACCGCCGGCCGGTTCTTGCCGGCCGGCGGCGGCTTCCGCCTCCGGAGCCTCGGCCGCCGGCGGCGGCGTCGCCGGCGGCGGCGGCTCGGGAGGCGGAAAGAGGAGGCTCCACGCCACCAGGACGGCGAACGAGAGCGCGAGCGCGAGCAGCAGCCTGCGGGTGTCCACTTCGATCGGTTCCTCTCGTGCTCGTTCCGGTGCTCGTCGCGCGCGCTCCGCGGCCGGTCAGGGCAGATCGACGCCGCCGGGATGGAACGGGTGGCAGCGCAGCACCCGGCCGATCGCGAACGCGCCGCCGGCCGCTGCGCCGTGCTTGAGCACCGCCAGCCGGGCGTACTCCGAGCACGTCGGGGCGAACCGGCACGAGCGCGGCAAGAGCGGCGACAGCCAGCGCTTGTAGGCGCCGAGCGCCGCGGCGATCATGCGCGCGGCCGCTCCAGGCTCCCTGCCGGCGGCCGCCGCCGGTGCGCCGACGGCGCTCGCGGCGGGCGCAGCGCCAGCCCGAGGAGCCGTTCCAGCTCCTCTCTCAGCTCCCCGAAGCCGGCCGCCGCGGCCGCCGGCTTGAGGTGCACCACCAAGTCGGCCGCCGGCAGGCGGCCACGCCCCTCCCATCGTCGGTAGACCTCCCGCACCCGCCGTCTGAGCCGCTGGCGCACCGCCGAGCCGCCGACCTTGCGGCTGGCGGTTACGCCGAGCCGCGGGTGGCCCTCGCGGTTGGCGGCGGCGTGGAGGATCGCCAGCTCGCCGTGCAGCCGCCGGCCCTCGCGGTAGCAGCGGAGGTAGTCCTGGCGCCGGCGCAGCCGCTCCGCCTTCGGCAGGCACTCGCCCCGCGGGCGGCCGCCGCCGGTCGGTTCTCCGCTCCGCTCGCTCGGCGCGCTCGGCTCGCCCGGGTCGCTCGGGTCACTCGGGTGCGTAGGTGAACTCAGACGCCCAGGCGCTTGCGCCCCTTGCGGCGGCGCCGCGCCAGGACCGCGCGCCCCTGGCGCGTGCGCATCCGCTCGCGGAAGCCGTGGGTGCGCTTGCGCCGGAGGTTGTTGGGTTGAAACGTCCTCTTCACGTCCGTCGCCTTCCTTCCGTTCGGTCGCTGGTCCTCGTTCGCCGGCCGTCGCCGGCGGTCGTCGCTTCGTCGTACCGCGGGATCCGCTCCGGATTCCGCGGCTTCCAGTCTGGCGGAGAGGGTGGGATTCGAACCCACGGACCGCTTGCGCGGTCAACGGTTTTCGAGACCGCCCCGTTCGACCACTCCGGCACCTCTCCTTTTGAGGGGGGGCTGTTCCAACCCCCCCTCCCCGCGCGAGTGAATCGCGCGGGTCCCCTCCCCCGAGTCCGGGGGCCTTCCGCCCCCGCACACGCGCCCTTGAGGCGCGCGTAGGTCCTGCTGCCACCGGTTCGGCGGATGCGCTCGGTGGCGGAGAGGGTGGGATTCGAACCCACGGTAGGGGGTCACCCTACACACGCTTTCCAAGCGTGCTCCTTAAGCCACTCGGACACCTCTCCGTCGTGCTCCCGGAGCGCGCGCGCTCCGCGCGCGCGGGGTTCAAAGATCGTCGCCGGCGCCCTGGCGCAGGCGGTCGAAGAAGCGGCGCAGCAGTTCCGCGCTCTCCTCCGCGAGCACCCCGCCCACCACCTCCAGGCGGTGGTTGAGCCGCGGGTCCCGGGTCAGGTCGCCCAGGGTGCCGCAGAAGCCGGCCTTGGGGTCGGCGGCTGCGTACACCAGCCGCTCGACCCGGGCGTTGACCAGCGCCCCCGCGCACATCGCGCA
>CAZNIX010000487.1:0-3735 GCA_964573125.1 uncultured Thermoanaerobaculia bacterium | reverse complement strand
CCTGACCGCGGTCGAGCTGCCGGCCGGCGACCTCGAGGCGCAGCGCGCCGCCTGCGGCCGCTCGCCCAAGGCGCGGGCGGTCGTCGAGCACCTCGCCGCGCTCGGCCGCCCGGCGACGGTGGGGGAGGTCGCCGCGGCGGCGGACTGCTCGCCGGCGGTCGTGCGCCGGCTGGTCAAGCTCGGCATCCTGCGCAGCTTCACCCAGGTCGAGCGGCTCGATCTCGGGCGCCACTTGCTGAGCGCGCGCGCCGCGGCGGTGGCGCCGCTCCGCCTGCGCCCCGACCAGGAAGCGGCGGCGAGCGAGCTGATCGCCGCGGTCGAGGCGGGGCGGTACGCCGCCTACCTCCTCACCGGCATCACCGGCTCGGGCAAGACCGAGGTCTACCTGCGCGCCGCCGAGGCCGCGCTCGCGGCGGGCCGGACGGCGCTCCTGCTGGTGCCCGAGATCGCGCTCGTGCCGGCGCTGGCGCGGGCGGTCGAGGAGCGGTTCGGGGCGCGCGCGGCGATCCTCCACTCCGGCCTCGGCAGCGCCGAGCGCCACCAGGAGTGGGAGCGGCTCCGCCGCGGCGAGGCGCGGGTCGCGGTCGGGCCGCGCTCGGCGGTGTTCGCGCCGGTCGAGCGCCTCGGCCTGGTGGTGGTCGACGAGGAGCAGGACCCGGCCTACAAGCAGGACACCGCGGTGCCGCGCTATCACGGCCGCGACCTCGCGCTGGTCCGCGCCCGCCGCGCCGGCGCCGCCGCGGCGCTGGTCTCGGCGACGCCGAGCCTGGAGAGCCGCTGGAACGCCAAGCGCGGCAAGCTCGCCCGGCTCGAGCTGACGGCCCGGGTCGGCGGCGGCGCGCTGCCCGAGGGGATCCTGGTCGACCTGAGGAAGGAGGGGCGCGAGCCGGGCGTCGCGCGCCGGCCGGGAGAGGCGCCGTTCTCGCCGCGCCTGCGCGCGGAGCTGGCGCGCTCGTTCGCCGCCGGCGAGCAGGTGATCCTGCTGCGCAACCGCCGCGGCTATGCGCCGATGCTGCTCTGCCGCGCCTGCGGCGAGGACTTCCGCTGCGCGGAGTGCGGCCTGCCGCGCACGCTCCACCGGCGCGAGCGGACGCTGCTCTGCCACTACTGCGGCACCGCGCTCGCGGCCCCGGCGCGCTGCCCGGTGTGTGCCGCCGAGGCGCTCGAGCCGATCGGCGCCGGCACCGAGCGGGTGGAGGAGGAGTTCGCGGCGCTCTTCCCCGAGGTGGCGGCCGGCGTGCTCGACCGCGACGCCGTGCGCCGGCCCGGGGGCGCGGCGGCGGTGCTCGAGCGCTTCGCGCGCGGCGAGCTGCGGGTCCTGATCGGCACGCAGATGGTGTCCAAGGGGCACCACTTCCCGGCGGTCGGTCTCGCCGCGGTGCTCAACGCCGACTCCTACCTCGGCTTCCCCGACTTCCGCGCCGTCGAACGCACCTACACGCTGCTCGTCCAGCTCGCCGGCCGCGCCGGGCGCGGCGAGCGACCGGGGCGGGTGGTGATCCAGACCCACCACCCCGACCACTACGCGATCCGCGCCGCCCTCGGCCACGACGACGCCGCGTTCGCCGCCGAGGAGCTGCGCTTCCGCCGCGTCTTCCACTACCCGCCGTTCACGCGCATGGTCCAGCTCCTCGTCCTCGACCGCGACCGCCGCCGCGCCGAAGCGGCGGTCCACGACCTCGACGCCGCCCTGCGCCGCCACCCGCTGGCCGCCGGCCTCCGCTTCTCCGGCCCCGCGCCCGCCCCGCTCGAGCGCCTGCGCGGCCGCTGGCGCTTCCAGCTCCTCCTCCGCGGCGCCCACCACCGCCGCCTTCACGACCTCCTGCGCGCCGCCCTCCCCGCCCAGCCCTCCTGCGACCTCACCATCGACGTCGATCCCCAGCAGCTCCTTTGAGGTCTTTCGAGGAGGGCTGTCCCAGCCCCCCGCGCTGAAGTTGACACCGGGCCGCGACCGGGTATAAACACGGTAAGCCGCCTTCCGCCGTGAACCCACGGATGGGTCCCGGGCAGGCTCGACAGGCAGCTCGACGAAGCCATGGCCGAACCCCGGATTCGTTCCCAGCACGGTGCCCCCAGGTTCTTCGAGGCATCGCTCAACGTCCTCGGCTACCGCGAGGAGGGCGACTGGGTGGCGCTGGCGATGGAGATGGACCTCCGGGGCTACGGCAGCACGTTCGCCGAGGCGCTCGACGATCTCGCCGATCTGGTTCAGACCCAGATCGACTTCGCGCACTTCAAGGGCCAGCCGGAGCTGATCTGGAAGCCCGCCGAGCCGGTCTGGTGGGCGCGGTTTGCGGAAGCGCAGCGGGCGGCGCTGGAGGCGGTCGCCCGTCCAGCCGCACGCGGCTCCCGGGACTACGAGTGGCGTGGGATGCCGATCCCCCTGGACCGAGGCGGCGCCAAGCACACCCGGTTCAGCCTGGTGGATGGCTAGGCCCTACACCTTCCGCGAGCTGCGGAAGAAGCTCCTCCAGTACGACAAGCGGTTCGAGTTCTGGCAGGCTCGCGGCAAGGGCAGCGAACGGATCATCTACCACCCGGACGTCAACGGGCGGCCGGAATCCCACCCCGTGAAGTGCCACGGCGAGGGGACGGAGCTGCGCACGGGTGTGATCTCCTCCCCGATCCGCCGCTTCGACCTGCCGCGAGACTTGCTCTGACCCTACTGTGCTACCTTGCTCCCCCCATGGCCGCCGCCCCCGCCTCGTTCGAAGAGCCCCTGGTCGAGCTGCGCCGGCGGATCGAGGAGCTGGAGGCCTATGCCGACGGCAGCCGCGCGCGTGAGATCGAGAAGCTGCGCGCCGCGCTGCGCAAGCAGACCGCCGAGGTCTACGGCGGCCTCGACCGCTGGCAGAAGACCCAGGTCGCGCGCCACCCCGGGCGCCCCTACGCGCTCGAGTACATCGACCACCTGATGACCGACTGGGTCGAGCTGCACGGCGACCGCGCGTTCGCCGACGACGCCGCGATCGTCGCCGGCTTCGCCACCTTCCGCGACCGCTCGGTGGCGGTCATCGGGCACCAGAAGGGGCGCGACACCCGCGAGCGCATCCGGCGCAACTTCGGCCAGCCGCGCCCGGAGGGCTACCGCAAGGCGCTGCGGGTGATGAAGCTGGCCGAGAAGTTCGGGCGGCCGGTCATGACCCTGATCGACACCGCCGGCGCCTACCCCGGCGTCGGCGCCGAGGAGCGCGGCCAGGCCGAGGCGATCGCGCGCAACCTGATCGAGATGGCGGCGCTCGAGGTGCCGATCGTGGTCACGATCACCGGCGAGGGGGGGAGCGGCGGCGCGCTCGCGCTCGGCGTCGGCGACCGCGTGTTCATGCTCGAGTATGCGACCTACTCGGTGATCTCGCCCGAGGGCTGCGCCGCGATCCTGTGGAAGGACCAGGAGCGGAAGGCCGAGGCCGCGGAGGCGCTCAAGCTCACCGCTCCCGACCTGCTCGAGCTGGGGGTGGTCGACGCGGTGATCCCCGAGCCCCTGGGCGGCGCCCACACCGACCCCGCCGGCGCCTGCCGCCGGGTCGGCGACGTCCTCGCCGCCGCGCTCGACGAGCTGGACCGCCTCCCGGTCGACGAGCTGCTCGAGGAGCGCTACCTCCGGTTCCGCCGCCTGGGCGCGTTCGAGGAGTAGGACGACCCGTGACCGAGCCGAGCGCGAGCCCCCCGCCCGGGCCGGCGGACCCGGCGGGCGGGCCGGGGCCCGCGGCGCCCGCGCGCTGGATCGCCGCCGCG
>CAZNIX010000486.1:0-3748 GCA_964573125.1 uncultured Thermoanaerobaculia bacterium | reverse complement strand
GCTATACGACCGAGGTCGTGCTGAATCGCTTCCGGGGCGAGCTCACCATGCTCGATTCGCGGGGCGAGGGCGGGGCGCGGGGCGCGCCGGCAGATCTCGAGCGGCGTGAAAACGCCACGGGCCGGCCACCGCGGTGGCGGCGGCCGGCCCGTGCGCGCGGAGCGACGGCGGCTAGCCGCCGACCCCGCCCGGACCGCCGCAGCAGCCCTTCTCGTCGCAGCAGCCGAGGCCGCCGCCCAGGCCGCCGCAGCAGCCCTCGTCGCAGCAGGAAGTCGCGTTCAGCTTGGTGTCGGTCATGGCACAGTTCTCCTTTCGGTTTGACGGCTATTCTAGAACCGTCGAAGTGTTATGCGCGACATCGCCGCCCCGCCCGCCACGCGGCGGGTCATTCAGGCCCGGGCCGCGGCCGCCGGCAGCGGGAACTCGATCACCGCTCCGCAGCGTTCGCCGCAGCACTCGGCATAGAGGAAGCCGAGCAGGTCCTTGAGCGATTCGGTGGCGACGGCGTAGCGCAGGAACCGCCCCTCCCGCACCTGCTCGATCAGTCCCTCCCGGCGGAGCGCATCGAGGTGGTGCGAGAGAGTCGACGCCGGGATCCCCAGCTCCTCCTGCAGCTCGCCCGCGACCATCCCGTGCGGGTGGGCGCGGAGCAAGAGCCGCAACGCCTCCAGCCGGCTCTCATGACCGAGCGCGCCGAACATCGAGGCGAAGCGGAGGGCTTCGGGGCTTCCCATGGTTCGAGGATTCTAGAAGGGTGGTTGGGGCTTGTCAAGCCCCCCGGGTAGACTCCGGCCCGGAAGCGCTCGGGGGCTGGTGCCTCCCGCGGTCTTCAAAACCGTAGTCCGGCGGCGGCTCCGTCGTCGGGGGTGGGTTCGATTCCCATGCGCTTCCGCCAGTTCGCCGCAAGCGCGGCGAACTGGCCGAAGCGCATGCGACTCGGGGAGCGGGCGCCCTTGCGGTCGCCCGCTCGGCGATTCCTGCCCAACCCCACCGCTTTGCCGCACACTGGCCAAAGGCGCAGGGCGACTCCTCTCGCTATGCTAGCCTGCCCAACGTGGAGCTCGGGCTCGAACTTGATCGCGAGGACGACGGGCGTTGGATCGCGGAGGTGGTCGATCTGCCCGGTGTCCTCGTCTATGGCGAGACGCCGGAGCAGGCCCTCCGCAGCGCCCGTGCGCTCGCCCTCCGGGTGCTCGCCGACAAGATCGAGCATGGTGAGCTCGATTCACCGGTGGATCGCGTCGAGTTCTTGCTCCCCCCACTACCAGCCGCCTGATGCCGCGCTGGCCGGCAACCAATCCCCGCAGAGTCTTCGACGCCCTCCTGCGAGCGGGCTGGAGCGTGAAGCGGCAGGCGGACGGATCCCACAGGGTTCTCCAGAAGGCGGGCTGCCGGACTTCACCTGGTCGTTTCACGCGGGAACCGAGATCGGTCCTCGCATGCTCGCTCGAATCGCGAAGAGGACCGGGCTGCGGCCGGAGGATCTCTGATCGCATCTTCACGCGGGCTCGCCATCCGGAGGATGAGCATGAGACATCGGTCGCCTTGGTTTGCCACCTTCGCCGTCCTGGCCGTCTTCTTCTTAGATCTGCCGGCAGCTCGAGCGGAGCCCCCCCACCCCACGACCTTCTCGATCGTCGCCGCCGACCCCGCGGCGGGCGAGGTCGGGGTGGCGGTGGCGAGCCGGTTCTTCGCGGTCGGGACGGTGGTGCCGCATGCGAAGGCCGGTGTCGGCGCCGTGGCGACGCAGTCGTTCGCCAACACCAGCTACGGGCCGCGGGGGCTGGAGCTGCTCGAGCGCGGGCTGACGCCGGCCGAGGCGATCGAGGTGCTGACGCGCGCCGACGAGGGGCGGGAGCAGCGGCAGGTGGGGGTGGTCGCGGCCGATGGGAAGTCGGCGACCTACTCGGGCCCCGGCTGCAACGCCTGGGCCGGCGGGCGCAGCGGGCCGGGGTACGCGGTGCAGGGGAACATCCTGACCGGCGAGGAAGTGGTCGCGGCGATGGAGCGGGCGTTCCTCGCCACCGCCGGCAAGCCCCTCGCCGAGCGGCTGTTCGCGGCGCTCGCGGCGGGCGACGCCGCGGGGGGTGACAGGCGCGGCCGGCAGTCCGCGGCGCTGTTGGTCGTGCGCGCGGGCGCCGGCTACGGCGGGTTCACCGACCGCGCGGTCGACCTGCGGGTCGACGACCACCCGGACCCGTTCGGCGAGCTGGAGCGGCTGCTCGGGCTCGCCCTGGTCAACGACCTGTGGAACCGCGGCTGGACCGCGTTCACCGAGAAGCGCTTCGCCGACGCGCTCTCCTGGCAGGAGCAGACCGCGGCGCGCGCCGAGGCGACGCCCGGGATGCTGCCCGAGGTGCTCTACGACTTGGCGGTGATCCGCTGGGCCAACCGCGACCGCGAGGGCGCCCGCGCGGCGCTGGCCCGCGCGGTCGAGCTGAACCCCAACCTCGCTGAGCAGGCGCGCGGGGACAAGGACCTCGAGGGGCTCGAGCCGCCTTGACGGCGGCCTCACGGCCGCCGGTGGAGCACGCCGCCCTTCATCACCAGCACCACCCGCCGGAGATCCGAGACGTCGCGCGCCGGGTCGCCCTCGACCACCACCAGGTCGGCCAGCAGGCCCGCCTGCACCGCCCCCACCTGCCCGTCCAGCCCCAGCACGCGGGCGTTGACCGCGGTCGCGGCGCGCAGCGCGTCGAGCGGAGCCATGCCGTAGTCGACCATCAGCGCCAGCTCGCGCGCGTTGTCGCCGTGGCGGAAGACGCCGACGTCGCTGCCGTTGCAGATCGTCACCCCGGCGTCGAGGGCGGCGCGGAAGGTCGCGCGCTTGGCGCGGAGGAGCTCGGGCTCGGGCTCTTCGCCCTTCTTCCAGCCGCGGTACCGGAGGACGGCGTCGCCGGCGGCGAGGGTCGGGCAGAGCGCGACGCCGCGCCCGGCCATCAGGCGGAAGACCTCGGCGGTGCCGCCGTCGCCGTGCTCGATCGTCGCCACCCCGGCGAGGGCGGCGCGGCGCATCCCCTCGGCGGTCGCGGCGTGGGCGGCGACCGGGCGGCCGGCGTCGCGCGCGGTGGCGACGATCGTCTCGAGCTCCGCGAGCGAGAAGGTGGGCCGCGCCTCGCCCGCCGGTCCCCAGCGGTAGTCGGCGTAGACCTTGACCCAGTCCGCGCCCTTGCCGATCTGGTCGCGCACCACCCCCACCAAGTCGGCGCCGTCGGCCGGCTCGGCGCCGAGCGGCGTCGCGAACTCGGGCGCAAGGACCTTCGGGCCGTAGCTGCCGGTGGCGACGATCGCGCGCCCGGCGACCAGGAGCCGCGGGCCGGCGACGACGCCGCGCTCGATCGCCTCCTGGACCCCGACGTCGGCGTAGCCGGCGCCCTCGGTGCCGAGGTCGCGCACGGTGGTGAAGCCGGCGAGCAGGGTCTCGCGCGCGTGGACGGTGGCGCGGGCGACGCGCAGCGCCTGCGACTCGCGCAGCACCTGGTCGTCCCACGGCGTCTCGTCGTAGGGGTGGAGCAGGAGGTGGGCGTGGGCCTCGATCAAACCCGGCAGCAGGGTGGCCCCGGGGAGCGCGAGGACCTCGGCGCCGGCGGGGCGGCCGACTTCGGCGGCGGGACCCGCGGCCGCGATCCGCTCGCCCCGCACCACGACCGCCCAGCCGGCGCGCATCGCCTGGCCGTCGAAGACGCGGGCGGGGAGGAGGAGATAGGCGCTCGGGGCCGCGGCCGCCGGCGCCGCGGCCGCCCGGACC
>CAZNIX010000485.1:0-3754 GCA_964573125.1 uncultured Thermoanaerobaculia bacterium | reverse complement strand
ACCCCGAGCAGCCGCGGCCCCTTGGCCGCCCAGTCGCGCGACGAGCCGGTGCCGTACTCCTTGCCCGCGAGGACGACCGTCGGCACCCCCTCGGCCTGGTACTTCATCGCGGCGTCGAAGATGGTCAGCGGCTCGCCGTCGGGCAGGTGCAGGGTCCAGCCGCCCTCGATCTCGGGCGTGAGCCTGTTGCGCAGGCGGACGTTGGCGAACGTGCCGCGCATCATCACCTCGTGGTTGCCGCGCCGCGAGCCGTAGGAGTTGAAGTCCTTGGGCGCCACGCCGCGCTCCTGGAGGTAGCGGCCGGCCGGGCTGTCGGCCTTGATCGCGCCCGCGGGCGAGATGTGGTCGGTGGTGATCGAGTCGCCGCGCAGCGCCAGCGCGCGCGCCCCGCGCACGTCCCCGGGCGGCTCGGGCTCCGGCTCCATGCCGGCGAAAAACGGCGGCCGCTTGACGTAGGTCGACTCCGGGTCCCAGGCGTAGGTCTCCCCCGCCGGCACCGGCAGCGCGTTCCAGCGCTCGTCGCCGGCGAAGACGTCGGCGTACTCGCTCCTGAACATCTCGGCCTTGAGCGCGCGGTGGACGGTCGCCTCGATCTCGTGCCGGCTCGGCCAGAGGTCGCGCAGGTAGACCGGCTGGCCGTCGCGACCGGTGCCGAGCGGCTCGGTGTACAGATCGACGTCGATGCGGCCGGCGAGCGCGTAGGCGACGACCAGCGGCGGCGAGGCGAGGTAGTTGGCGCGCACGTCGGAGTTGATCCGCCCCTCGAAGTTGCGGTTGCCGGAGAGCACCGCGACCGCGACCAGGTCGCCCTCGCGGACGGCGCGCGAGATGCGCGGGTCGAGCGGCCCGCTGTTGCCGATGCAGGTCGTGCAGCCGTAGCCGACGAGGTGGAAGTTGAGCGCCTCGAGGTCGTCCATCAGCCCCGCCTCCGCGAGGTAGCGGGTGACCACCTTCGAGCCCGGGGCGAGGCTGGTCTTGACCCACGGCGCGACCGCGAGCCCGCGCTCGACCGCCTTTTTCGCCAGCAGGCCGGCGGCGACCATCACCGACGGGTTCGAGGTGTTCGTGCAGCTCGTGATCGCGGCGATCACCACCGAGCCGTGGCGGAGCGTCACCTCGCGGCCGTCGAGGTCGACGCGCACGCCGCCGTCGACCGCCTCGGGCGCGGGCACCGGGACCGCGTCGGGGTCGCCCCCCTCGCTCTCCCAGCGCCCGATCGTCGGCAACCGCGGCCCAGGACCGCCGCCGCCCGCGGCCACCGCGACCATCCCCGCCAGCGCCTCGCGGAACGCCGGCTTGACCCGCGACAGCGGCACCCGGTCCTGCGGCCGCTTGGGGCCGGCGAGCGAGGGCTCGACGGTCCCGAGGTCGAGCCCGAGCGTCTCCGAGTAGACCGGCTCCGCGCTCTCGGCGGCATGGTAGAGCCCCTGCTCCTTGGTGTAGGCCTCGACCAGGGCCACCCGCTCGGGCGGCCGGCCGGTGAAACGCAGGTAGTCGAGCGCCACCGCGTCGACCGGGAAGATGCCGCAGGTGGCGCCGTACTCGGGCGCCATGTTCGCGATCGTCGCGCGGTCGGCGAGCGCCAGCTCGGCGAGGCCGGGGCCGTAGAACTCGACGAGCTTGCCGACCACGCCGTGCGCGCGCAGCTTCTGGGTGACGGTGAGCACGAGGTCGGTGGCGGTGGCGCCCTCGGGGAGCCGCCCGGTGAAGCGGAAGCCGACCACCTGCGGGATGAGCATCGAGATCGGCTGGCCGAGCATCGCCGCCTCGGCCTCGATGCCGCCCACGCCCCAGCCGAGCACGCCCAGGCCGTTGATCATCGTGGTGTGCGAGTCGGTGCCGACCAGGGTGTCGGGGTAGGCCCAGGGCGGCGCGCCGCCGCTCGGCTCGTCGCGCATCACCACCCGCGCCAGGTATTCGAGGTTGACCTGGTGGACGATGCCGGTGTCCGGCGGCACGACCTTGAAGTTGGCGAACGCGGTCTGGCCCCAGCGCAGGAAGGCGTAGCGCTCGCGGTTGCGCTCGAACTCGCGCTCGGCGTTGATCAGGAACGCGGCGGCCTTGCCGTACTCGTCGACCTGCACCGAGTGGTCGATGACCAGCTCGGCCGGCTGCACCGGGTTGATCCGCGCCGGGTCGCCCCCCAGCTCGACCATCGCGTCGCGCATCGCCGCGAGATCGACCACCGCCGGCACGCCGGTGAAGTCCTGGAGCAGGACGCGCGCGGGCATGAACGCGATCTCGCGCGCCGGCTCGGCGGCGGGGTCCCAGCGCGCCAGCGCCTCGACGTCGGCGGCCGTCACCACCTCGCCGTCCTCGCGGCGGAGGAGGTTCTCGAGCAGGATCTTGAGCGCGTAGGGGAGGCGGTCGACGTCGAGGCCGCGGGCGCCGAGCGCCGCCAGGCGCGCGATGCGGAAAACGTCGCCGCCGGCTTCCAGGCGGCCGTGGCTGCCGAAGGTGTCGCTCATGGCCCAAACATACCGCACGGCGGCCTCGCCTCGGAGGCGCGCCGATCCCGCCGCCGGCGCGCGGCGGGAGTAGAATCGCGCGCAGCCGATGCGTGAAACGACCACCGACCTCGAGGCGCCGGTCCTGCTGGTCGCGATGCCGCAGGTCCTCGACCCCTTCTTCCACCGCAGCGTGGTGCTGCTCCTGCACCACTCCGAGGAGGGGAGCTTCGGGCTGATCGTCAACCGCCCGACCGGCATCCCGGTGCGCGAGATCCTGAGCGGCATGGACATCGGCTGGGCCGGCGAGGAGGACGCGGTCGCCCACTTCGGCGGCCCGGTGCAGCCGCAGCTCGGCACCGTGCTGTTCTGCCCGCCGGCGGGCGGTCCCGACCTGGCGCCGGCGGGCGCCGAGATCGCCCCCGGGCTGGTGCTCACCCAGCACGTCGACGACCTCTCCGGGCTCGCCGCCGCGCCGCCGGACCGGCTGCGTCTGTTCCTCGGCTACGCCGGCTGGGGCGAGGGGCAGCTCATGGAGGAGATCCTGCGCAACGACTGGCTGACCGCCGGCATCGACCTCGGTTTCCTGTTCGCCGGCGAGCCGGCGCGGGTGTGGGCCGCGGCCCTGCGCTCGGTCGGCGTCGACCCGGCGGTGCTGCCGTCGTGGACCCAGCACGGAGGCCACAGTGCCAATTAGGGCCAACTAGGGCCGCCGGCGCCGGGTGGGTGGGGCATGGATACGGTGCACGAGCGGTCCGCCGGCGGCGTGGTGGTGCGCGGCGAGGAGATCCTGCTCATCGCGCTCGCCGGCGGCCAGCGCTGGCAGCTTCCCAAGGGGCACCTCGAGCCGGGCGAGAGCGCCGAGGAAGCGGCGGTGCGCGAGGTGCGCGAGGAGACCGGGGTCAGCGGCCGCTCGCTCGGCGCGCTCCCCGGCATCGAGTACTGGTTCGTCCAGGCCGGCCAGCGGGTGCACAAGCAGGTCGACTACTACCTGCTCGCGTACGAGAGCGGCTCGGAGACCGACTTCGACCCCTCCGAGGTCTCGAGCGCCGCCTGGTTCGCCTGGGACGAGGCGCTCGCGCGCCTGACCTTCGACAACGAGCGCCGGGTGGCCGCCGCGGCGCGCGAGGCCTGGCGATAGCGCGCCGCCGGCGGGGGCGGTGACGAGGCCGGCAGCCCGGCCGGCGGCTAGAATCGGCCGCACACGAAGGAGCGACCTGCCGATGACCGTCCAGCCGCCGCCGATGACCGCCCCGCTTGCTCCCGGATCGCGGAGTCCACGCGCCGCCCGCCGCCCGGCCCGGCCC
>CAZNIX010000484.1:0-3763 GCA_964573125.1 uncultured Thermoanaerobaculia bacterium | reverse complement strand
TCGCCCGCCGGCGCCGGTGGGCGGTCGCGGCCACGGTGCTCGCCGGCGGCGCGCTCGCGCTCCCGGCGGCCGCGCCGGCGGCGGTCCTCGAGGTCACGACGGTCATCGACGTCGACGCCGCCGAGGGCCAGTGCTCGCTGCGCGAGGCGATCATCGCGGCCAACGGCGACGCCGCCTACCGGGAGTGCCCGGCGGGCGCCGGCGCCGATGAGATCGAGATCGCGGTGGCGGGCACGATCGCCTTGGTCGCCGACCTGCCCCAGATCCAGCAGGCGCTGACCGTCCGCGGCCTCGGCCCGGCCGAGTCGGTGATCGACGGCGGCGAGAGTTTCGAGCTCTTCCACTTCACCGGCGCGGCGGCGGGAAACGGCGAGCTGCTGCGGCTCGAGGGTGTGCAGCTCACCCGGGGCAGCGCCGGCGAGGGCGGGGCGGTCTACCTCGGCGCCAACCGGGCGCTCGAGGTGGTCGACTCGCTCCTGATCGACAACCAGTCGAACTTCGCCGGCGGCGCGATCTTCGGCGACGGCGCGGAGTCGGTGGTGATCCTGCGCAGCTCGCTGATCGCGAACAACGCCGGCGGTAGTGGCGGTGGGCTGGCGTTCCACGGCGGCACGGCCACGGTGGTCGATTCGACCCTCGCCGGCAACACCGCAACCGGCGGCCCCGGTGGCGGGATCTACGCCCTGCTGGGCGCGCAGGTGACCGTCCGGCAATCCACCCTCTCCGGCAACCAGTCGAGCGCCGACGGCGGCGGCCTCGCCGCGGTGGTCACGACCGCGCGCGTCGAGTCCTCGACGGTAGTCGGCAACTTCGCGGACGCCAACGCCGACACCAGCGGCGACGGCGGCGGGGTCGCGGTCTCGGGCGCGGTCACCGCCACGCTGGTCAACAGCCTGATCGCCGGCAACCAGGACCTCAGCGGAGCCGGAGGCTCGTTCTGCCCGGACGGCCTGCGCAAGCTGAACGGGGCTCTCGCCACCGAAGGCTTCAACCTGATCGGCGCCAACGAGTGCATGGGCGCCAACTTCCCATCCGGCCAGCCCAACGTCAACGGCGACCAGGTCGGCACCGCCGCCGCGCCGATCGACCCCCTCCTCACCGCCCTCGACGCGCACGGCGGCCCCACCCTCACCCATCTCCCGCTCGCCGCGAGCCCGGCGATCGACCAGGGCGGCTGCCCCGGCGCCGCCGCCGACCAGCGCGGCTACGGCAGCGGCTCGACCGGAGGGCGGATCGTCGACGACCCGGCGATCCCGAACCCCGCCGACGGCTGCGACGTCGGCGCCGTCGAGGTCGACGCCGCCGACGTCACCGACCTCGTCTTCGCCGACGACTTCGAGACCGGCGACGCGTCGCGGTGGTCGAGCGTGATCCCCTGAATCCCACGCCGCCCCGGTGGTCGCCTGGCTAGTCCTGTGCCCCCACCCGGCCCGCCCGCCGGATCGCCACCGGCTCGACCAGCATCTGCTCCTCCGCCGGCGACCGCTGGATCCGCCGCACCACCTCCATCCCCTCGATCACCCGCCCGAACGCCGCGAAGCCCTGGCCGTCGGGGTTGCGGCGGCCGCCGTAGTCGAGCTCCGGCTGGTCGCCGAGGCAGATGAAGAACTCGCCCGAGGCGGTTCCGGGTTCGAGGCGGGCCATCGAGACCGTGCCGTCGCGGTGGGCGAGGCCGGTGTCGGCGGTGGTCTCGTGGGGGATCGGCGGTAGGCGGAGCGGGTGGTCGTCGGCGAACCCGAGGCCGCCCTGGACGACCTCGATCTTGACCGGGTTGTCGGGCTGGTTGTCCGGGGTGACGACGCGGTAGAAGGAGGCGCCGTCGAAGCGGCCCTCGTCGACGTAGCGGAGGAAGTTCGCGGCGGTGATCGGCGCGCGGTCGGGGTCGACCTCGAGGACGATCGCGCCGAGGTCGGTTTCGAGGCGCACCCGGGGGGCCTCGGCTCCGGCAGTGGTAGAGCCTGCGCCGCTTGGACTCGAGATGGGGCGGTCGGCCCGGACGCCGGTGCAGGCGAGCGTGGCGACGGCGACGGCTGCCAGCGCGAGCGCCGGCACCACGAGGATCAGCCGTGTAGCGCTGCGCACCATCGCCTGCGCGAGCCGTCCCGAGACGCGGCGACTCCTCGAACCGCCTCCATCGGGGGCCATCCGCGCTCTCCGCCTCAGCCCGCGGGCTCGTGCAGCGCTTCCGCCTTGGCCGCCCAGACGAAATCGCTCTCGGTCAGCCCGTCGATCTTGTGGGTGTAGATGGTCAGCTTGACCTTGCCCCAGGTGAAGCAGATCTCCGGATGGTGGTTCTGCTCCTCGGCCATCTCGCCCACCCGGTTCGTGAACTCGAGGGCGCCGCGGAAGTCCTTGAACCGGTAGGTCTTCTCCAGATGGTGCCCGGAGACGACCTGCCAGCCTCCGCCGAGCTGCCGGTGGAGATCCTCGAGCGCCGCGCCCGCGAGCGGCGGCACGCCGCCCCGGCAGGGGATGCACTCCTTCTTCGCCAGTTCGCTCATCGCGACGCTGATCGTACCCGATCGCCCCGCGGCCGTCACGAGCCGCCGCCGCGCCGGCGGCGTCGCCGGGCCGGCCGACCGGCGCCGGTTTGATGGTACCCTCTGCCCGCCATGGAGACCCTCCGAAGCTACGTCTGCGGCCGCTGGCACGAGGCGGACCGCGGCTTTTCGGCCCTGGTCAACCCCTCGACCGAGGAGGAGATCGCGCGCGCGTCGAGCGACGGCGTAGACTTCGGCGCCGTGCTCGGGCACGCCCGTGAGCGCGGCGGGCCGGCGCTGCGGGCGCTGACCTTCGCCCAGCGCGGCGAGTTGCTCAAGGCGATGGCCAAGGCGCTGCGCGCGCGGCGCGACGAGCTGCTCGCGCTCTCGCGTTCCAACAACGGCGCGACCACGCCGGACGGCTCGTTCGACGTCGACGGCGGCGGCGGCACGCTCGCCTATTACGCCGCGCTCTGCCGCGGGCTCGGCGAGCGGACCGTGCTCGCCGAGGGCGAGGGCGCCCAGCTCGCCCGCACGGAGGGCTTCTGGGCGCAGCACGTGCTGGTGCCGCGGTGCGGCGTGGCCCTGTGCATCAACGCGTTCAACTTCCCGGTCTGGGGCTTCGCGGAGAAGGCCGCGTGCGCGCTCGCCGCGGGGGTGCCGGTGATCGTCAAGCCGGCGACCGCGACCGCGCTGGTCGCGGCGCGCGCGGTCGCGGCGGTGGTCGAGGCCGGCGTCCTCCCCGAGGGCGCGCTCCAGCTCGTCGCCGGCGGCACCGGCGACCTGCTCGACCGGCTCGGCCCGCAGGACGTGCTCGCGTTCACCGGCTCGGCCGCGACCGCGCTCACCCTGCGCCGGCGCACCCAGCTCGGTGCCGCGGTCGCGCGCTTCAACGTCGAAGCCGACAGCCTCAACGCCGCGGTGCTCGGGCCGGACGTCGCCGTCGCCGCGGGCGACCCGACGTTCGATCTCTTCGTGCGCGACGTGGTGCGCGAGATGACCCAGAAGACGGGGCAGAAGTGCACCGCGGTGCGCCGCGTCCTGGCGCCTGCCGGGAAGGTCGGCGCGGTGCGCGACGCGCTCGCGGCGAAGCTGGGCGCGGTGGTCACCGGCGACCCGGAGGACCCCGAGGTGACGATGGGGCCGCTCGCCAGCGCCGCGCAGCTCGCCGACGCCGAGGAGGGGGTGGCGGCGCTCGCCGCCGGCGCCCGGATCATGCTCGGCGGCGCGCGCTGCGACGGCCGCGGCGCCGCGCCCGGCCGCGGCGACTTCTTACCGCCGAC
>CAZNIX010000483.1:0-3763 GCA_964573125.1 uncultured Thermoanaerobaculia bacterium | reverse complement strand
CCCAGAGGCTTTCCCAGGGACGGTAAACAGATACTCCAAATCCACGGCGCCGAGTTCGACCTGAACGGCTGGGCAGTGCTTCTGTCCCTTGTGCCGCTTCAGGCTCGTCGGTCGGACTACCGGCCGTCTTTCGTGCGGGACCGCGACGGCCTGGATACGCGGCAGGTCATAGCGTTCAACTGGGAGTAGAGACAAGCCACCCCCACGACCGACGCACCCGCCCACGAACTACTCCCCCTCCACCCCGCGCACCTTAGCCCGCAGGTAGTCGCGGTTCATCCGCGCGATCCAGTCGATCGAGATGCCTTTGGGGCAGACCGCCTCGCATTCGCGGAAGTTGGAGCAGTAGCCGAAGCCTTCGGCTTCCATGGTCTCGATCATCGCGACGGCGCGGCGGTCGCGTTCGGGTTGGCCCTGGGGGAGGAGGCCGAGGTGGGAGATCTTGGCGGCGGTGAAGAGCTGGGCGGCGCCGTTGGGGCACTGGGCGACGCAGGCGCCGCAGCCGATGCAGGCGGCGGCGTCGAACGCGGCGTCGGCGACCGGCTTGGGCACCGGCATCAGGTTGGCCTCGGGCGCGCTGCCGGTGCCGACCGAGATGTAGCCGCCGGCCTGGATGATGCGGTCGAACGCGCCGCGGTCGACGACCAGGTCCCGGAGCACCGGGAACGCCTTGGCGCGCCACGGCTCGATCAGGATGGTCGCGCCGTCGCGGTACTGGCGCATGTGGAGCTGGCAGACGGTGGTCCGCCGCCAGGGGCCGTGGGCGACGCCGTCGACCATCATGCCGCAGGTGCCGCAGATCCCCTCGCGGCAGTCGTGATCGAACGCCACCGGCCGCTCGCCGCGCTCGATCAGCCGCTCGTTGAGGACGTCGAGGGTCTCGAGGAACGAGTAGTCGGGGCTGATGCCGTCGACCTCGTAGTCGACCAGCCGGCCGGGGGCCGCCGGACCGTCCTGGCGCCAGATCCGGAGCGTCAGTTTCATCGCCGCACCCTCACTTGTAGCTCCGCTGGCTCGGGTGGACGACGTCGAACTCGAGCGGCTCTCTGTGCAGCCTGGGCGCGGCGTCCGGCCCCCGCCACTCCCAGGCGGCGACGTACTGGAAGTCCTCGTCGTCGCGCTCGGCCTCGCCCTCGGGGGTCTGGCACTCTTCGCGGAAGTGGCCGCCGCACGACTCCTCGCGGTGGCGGGCGTCGAGGCACATCAGCTCGGCGAGCTCGAAGAAGTCGGCCACCCGGCCGGCTTTCTCGAGCGCCGGGTTCAGCTCCTCGCCGTCGCCGACCACGCGCACGTCGCGCCAGTACTCGGCGTGCAGGTCGCGGATGGCGCCGATCGCCCGCTCGAGCCCCTCGGCGGTGCGCGACATGCCGCAGGCGTCCCACATGATCCGGCCCAGCTCGCGGTGGAAGGAGTCGACAGTGCGCGCGCCGCCGACCGCGAGCAGGCGGGCGACCCGATCGCGCACCTCGGCCTCGGTCTTGCGGAAGGCCTCGCCGTCGGTCGAGAGCTTCTCGCCGAGGTGGACGGCGAGGTCGTCGCCGATCGTGTACGGGAGGACGAAGTAGCCGTCGGCGAGCCCCTGCATGAGCGCCGAGGCGCCGAGGCGGTTGGCGCCGTGATCGGAGAAGTTGGCCTCGCCGATCACGAACAGGCCGGGGACCGTGCTCATCAGGTGGTAGTCGACCCACAGCCCGCCCATCGTGTAGTGCGGCGCCGGGTAGATGCGCATCGGCACTTTGTAGGGGTTTTCGCCGGTGATCCGCTCGTACATCTCGAACAGGTTGCCATAGCGGTCCTCGATCGTCTCGCGGCCGAGCCGCGCCAGCGCGCCGGCGAAATCGAGGTAGACGCCGTTGGCGAGCGGGCCGACGCCGTGGCCGGAGTCGATCTCCGCCTTGGCGTTGCGCGAGGCGACGTCGCGCGGCACGAGGTTGCCGAACGCCGGGTACTTGCGCTCGAGGTAGTAGTCGCGCTCGGCCTCGGGGATCTGGTCCGGCGGCCGCTGGTCGCCCTGCTCGGCCGGCACCCAGATGCGGCCGTCGTTGCGCAGCGACTCGCTCATCAGCGTCAACTTCGACTGGTACTCGCCCGACTGCGGGATGCAGGTCGGATGGATCTGGGTGTAGCAGGGGTTGGCGAAGCAGGCGCCGCGGCGGTGCGCGCGCCAGATCGCGGTGACGTTGCACCCCTTGGCGTTGGTCGAGAGGTAGTAGACGTTGCTGTAGCCGCCGGTGGCGAGCACCACCGCGTGGCCGGCCCAGGAGCGGACCTCGCCGGAGACCAGGTCGCGCACCACGATCCCGCGCGCGCGGCCGTCCTCGACCACCAGGTCGAGCATCTCGCTGCGCGGGTGCATGGTCACGGTGCCGGCGTGGATCTGGCGCGCGAGCGCCTGGTAGGCGCCGAGCAGGAGCTGCTGGCCGGTCTGGCCGCGGGCGTAGAAGGTGCGCGACACCTGGGCGCCGCCGAACGAGCGGTTGTCGAGCAGCCCCCCGTACTCGCGCGCGAACGGCACCCCCTGGGCGACCGCCTGGTCGATGATCTCGACGCTGACTTCGGCCAGGCGGTGGACGTTGGCCTCGCGCGAGCGAAAGTCGCCGCCCTTGATCGTGTCGTAAAAGAGCCGGAACACGCTGTCGCCGTCGTTGCGGTAGTTCTTGGCCGCGTTGATGCCGCCCTGGGCGGCGATCGAGTGCGCCCGCCGCGGGCTGTCCTGGTAGCAGAAGCAGCGCACGCGGTAGCCCAGCTCGCCGAGGGTGGCGGCGGCGGCGCCGCCGGCGAGGCCGGAGCCGACCACGATCACCTCGAACTTCCGCTTGTTGGCCGGGTTGACCAGGTGCAGGTGGTCGCGCCGCTCCCGCCACTTGTCGCGCAGCGGACCGGGCGGGATCTTGGCGTGGAGCTTCATTGATCTCCTGCGCGCCTCCGGCGCGACGCCTCGGACCTCACGAGATCACCCCGAGCTGCACCGCCACCGGCACGGCGAGGAAGCCGGCGGCGACCGCGAGCGC
Organism: uncultured Thermoanaerobaculia bacterium; assembly: GCA_964573125.1. Lineage (GTDB taxonomy): Bacteria > Acidobacteriota > Thermoanaerobaculia > Multivoradales > JBCCEF01 > CAVSQV01. Next base: position 752 of record CAZNIX010000483.1, on the reverse strand, counting down.
GAAGACGACCGCGAACGCGCGCCGCCAGGGGTTGTAGCGCGGGTAGTTCCAGCCCAGCGACTGGAACATGCTCCACAGCCCGTGGTAGAGGTGGAACCCGAGTGTCAGGCTGGCGAGGACGTAGAAGCCGGCGACCGCCGGCTCGGAGAGCCCGACCACCAGGTTGTGGTAGGCGTGGTGGCCGGCGGCGTCCGGGGGCTCGAAATCGGGGTGGACGGCGCCGAACGTCAGGTGCAGCAGGTGGTAGACGACGTAGAGCAGGAGGATCACCCCGCCCCAGCGCATGGTGCGCGCCGCATAGTCGAGCTGGACGCGCTCGCGCCGGGAGTAGTCCTCGGGGCGGGCGCGGCGCGCCATCAGGACCAGCGAGGTGGCGGCGTGGATGTGGAGCGCGACCGCGGCGAGCAGGGTGACGCGCGCGAGCCAGAGGAGCGATCCGTGCGGCGCGAGCGGGGCGCCGAGCGTGCGCAGGCCCTCGGCGTAGTGGTCGAACGCCTCCGCGCCGGCGAACGCCTTGAGGTTGCCCGCCATGTGGCCGACCACGAAGCCGAAGAGCGCGATGCCGGTGACCGCCATCGCCGCCTTCTTGCCCACCGCGGTCTTGTAGAAGCTGGTGAACCAGGTCATCCCGCTCGCTCTCGTCGCCGCCGCCGGCCCGGCGGCCATGATATCTCCCCGGAGGCGGTCCGCCGCGCTGGCGCGGCCACTCGCCGCGCCCGCACGGCCGCCGCCTAACCGGCGCCGCCCCGGCG
>CAZNIX010000482.1:0-3767 GCA_964573125.1 uncultured Thermoanaerobaculia bacterium | reverse complement strand
GTCGGGGGCGGGCGCGGCGGCCGGCGGCGGCGCCGGCGGGGCGGCGGCGACGTTGGCGCGGCCGCGGACCACCGGCAGCGCCGCGGTCAGCGCCGCCGCCACGGCGGCGGCGACGATCCAGGAACGTTTGCCTCGCACTGCCACTCCTCCGCTCCCCGGACGGTCCGTGCCTCGCCCGTGGGCGCGGCCTTCGCGCGCTAGCTCTCCATCCCCAGCGCCTCGGCGTCGCCGGCGGCGAGGATGCGCACCAGCTCCTCGCGGAAGTAGTCGGCCACCCCGAGCACCGACGGGTCGACGCGCTCCTCGTACATCTGCCGCGAGCGGTCGATGTCGTCGCGCAGGCGGCTGTAGATGTCGTTGTGGCGCCGCCCCTCCTCGACCTGCTCTTCGTTGTAGAGGCGGATCTCGCTGACCAAGAGGCGCGCCAGCCGACGCGCCCCCTCGTGCGCCTCGTCGTCGCCGGTCGAGCCCGGGCCGCGCGCGAACGCCCAGCCGGGGCCGATGACGTCCTCGGGCGGGGTGACCAGGGCGCCGCCCCGCGGGCGGCCGACGGTGGTCACCTCGGCCGGCTCGTCCTCGGGCTCGGCCGGCGGCGGCGGCGGCGCCGGCTCGACGCCCAGGCGCGAGCGGTCGATGAACACGGTCGCCGAGGGGTCGATGCGCACCGTCGGCGACGGCGCCGCGGCCGCGGCGAAGTCGGGCTCCTCGACGGTCTCGCGGCCCGCCTCCTCGACCGCGGGCTCGCCCCAGGTCTCCGGCGGCGGGCCCCACGCCTCGGCGGACGGCGGCTCCTCGACGCCGAACTCGGTGTACCGGTCCGGCGCCGCGGCCGCCGGCTCCGGCTCCTCGAGGCCGGCCGGCGCCTCCCAGGCCTCGAGCTCGGCGGGCTCTTCCTCCTCCTCCGCGGCGGCCTCCCGCTCCCACGCCGGCAACGGCGGGAGCGGCTCGACCTCGGGCAGGTAGGCCGAGACCTCCTGGGTGGCGCCGAACGCGGCCGGCGCCGCCGGCACTTCCGGCTCGGCGACCTCCGCCGGCTCCTTCGCCTCCGGCTCGGCGAACGCCTCCGGCTCGGCGAACGCCTCCGGCTCGGCGAACGCGGGTCCGGCCTCCGCATCGAACGCCGGCTCCGCGGCCGCCTCCGCCAGCGCCTCGAACTCCGGCTCCTCGAAGCCGGCGGGGGCGAGGTCGGGGATCTCGGCCGTCAGCGCCTCGGCCGGCGGCGCCGCGGGCGCGGGCGCGGCCGCCGGCTCCGCGGCCGGCTCGATCGGCGCGTCCCACAGCGGCAGCGGGTGCTCGCCCTGGTCCGCCGGCACCAGGGTGGGAGTGGCGGCGCGGCGGCGGAAGGGCTGGCTCTCGATCGCCTGCCCGGCGGCCCAGGTCAGCAGTTGCAGCGCCTCGACGGCGAGCGGGTCGCCCCCCTCCAGGCGGTCGGCGTAGAGCGCCGCCGCCACCCGGTCGCGCAGCACCATCGGCACCAGCACCCCCTCGACCGGCAGCGGGCACTCGAGCCGGCTGCACAGGGCGGCGCAGTCGGCGCCGGTCAGGCGCACCGTGCCGCGCCCCTCGGCGAGCCGCCCCCAGCCGCCCCCCTCGTCCCAGCCGACGCGGGTGTCGGCGACCTCGACGCCGCCGTCCCAGCCGCTCGCGGCCCACGCCTCGGCGCCGCCGGCGCGGGTGAGGAAGAGCACCGCGCGCGAGGCGTAGCGGCGGGCCTCGGCGAGCAGCGCGTTGAGGGTTTCGGCCTGGCCGTCCGAGCTGTCGATCGCGGCCAGCCCTTCGAGCAGGTCGCCCCAGGCCTCGCGCCGGCCCTCGTCGCCGGCGCCGCGCGCGATCGGCTCGACGTCCTGCCGGCGCAGCAGGCCGTGCGGGATGCGCTCGGCGATCTCGTCGAGCCGGCGCAGCGCCTCCTCCTCGCCCGCGCGCAGGCGCTCGCGGAGGTTGTCGCGGAGCTCGCGCAGCGCCTCCTCGACCCGGGTGGTGATCTCTCCCTCGAGCTGCTCGATGCGGTCGGATAGCGGCATGCTGCGCACTCCTCGGGGCCCGGCTCGGGCTCTCATTCCAAAGGGGGCTAAGATTATTGGCGCTCGGACCCGCGCTGTCAAGGCGGCGGAAGGCGAAAACCCTATGCACAAAGGGGTTTAGGTGGGTCCGCCGGGGAGCCCGCGCGCGGCCGGCGGCCGCTTGTCGGCGCCGCCGGCCGTGTGGTACGGTGCACAGATCCTTGGACCGACGACAGGAGGCCCTGCGGATGCAGCGTTTCGTCGTGACCTGCGCCTTGCTCCTCGCCGGGGTGGCCGCCGCCGGCTGCGGCCCGGACCCCCAGGTGGCGGCGGAGCAGGCGCGCGAGGAGCAATGGCAGCAAATCGAGCAGAGCCACCGGGAGCTGACCGCCAAGCGCGAGCAGCTCGCGGCGGCGCGCCAGGCGGCCGCGCCGGCGGCCGACGGCGGCGGCGCGGCGGCGGATCTCCAGGCGCTCGAGACCGAGGCCACCGAGCTGGCCGACGACTTCTACCAGCAGCTCGTCGAGTTCATCAACGCCAACCCGCCGGTCGCGGGCGAGACCCCGCCCGAGCGGGTCCGCCAGGCGATCCGGATCAAGAGCGACGAGGACATCCGCATCGCGCAAGGGTGGATCGACGAGGGGGGCGACTACCGGCGGGCGATCGACATCTACGACGGCGCGCTCGCCTCCGACCCCGACTACGAGGAGCTCCAGCGGGTGCGCGCCGAGGCCGAGGCGATGCGCTTCATGACCGAGGAGCGCTTCGCCAAGGTCGAGGACGGGATGACCCGCGACGAGGTGCGCGCCGCGCTCGGCCCGGTCAACCTGCGCAACATCCGCGACTACCCGGAGAAAAACGCGGTCGCCTGGTTCTACCCGCGCGACGAGCGGGGCTCGGCCGCCGCGGTCTGGTTCCGCGAGAACCGCCGGGGCGAGTTCGTCGTCTACGAGGCCGACTTCCACTTCAAGGACGCCGGCGCGGAGGAGGCCGAGGGCGGGTAGCGCGGGCGGGCGGAGTGCGGGCGGCTTGACGCCGCGGACCGAAATCGATGAAACTCGGGGCGACCGCACCGGGCGCGCGGAGAGTTCGCGCCTGCCCGGGCGGTGGCGTTTTCTCGGGATCGCCGGCGGTCCGTCCGCCGGCCCGAGCAGGAAAGCGAGGTGATCCGCCGATGCCGGTCGTGCAGGTGCGCGAGGATGAGAGCTTCGAGGCCGCGCTGCGCCGCTTCAAGCGCAAGGTCGAGAAGTCGGGCATCCTGACCGAGCTGCGCAAGCGCCAGCACTTCGAGAAGCCCTCGGTCAAGCGCAAGCGCAAGGCGATCCAGGCGCGCAAGAAGATCCTGCGCAAGCTCGCCGAAGAGCGGCGCCAGGGTCTGGCCTGAGTCTCGTCCGAGTCCGATCCGAGTCGTTCCGCAGAGCCGACGGGAGCCGGGGCCCGCTGCCCAGGCTCCCGTTTCGTTTGCCCGGACCCCTTCGTTTCCGCCGATGACCGAACCGCGCCCCGGGGTGCTCGACACCGCCTCCGCCGCCGCGCTCGAGCTGCCCGCGCTGGCGGCGCTGATCGCCGAGCTGAGCGCGACCGACCTCGGGCGCGCCCGAGCGCTAGGGCTCTCGCCGCTCGCCGACCGCGCCGGGTGGACCGAGCGCCGGCGGCGCTACGAGGAGGCCGAGCGCCTGCTCGCCGGCGGCCCGCTGGTGCCGGCGTTCGGCGAGCCGGTCGGCGAGCTGGTCGAGCGCCTGACGACCGACCGGCCGCCGCTCGGCG
>CAZNIX010000481.1:0-3768 GCA_964573125.1 uncultured Thermoanaerobaculia bacterium | reverse complement strand
GGCCGGTGCTGCAGGCGCGGACGCCGCTCCGGGCGCCGCCGCGGGCGCTGCGGGCGCGGGCGCCGACGGTCCGAGCGCCGCCGCGCCCGCTGCGGCCACGGACGATTGGTGGTTCTACCGCTCCGAGACCGACGCCGCGGTCGCCGGCTACGCCCACGAGAGCGCCGCGCTGTGGGACCCCGCCGGCCGCCTGGTCGCGCTCAGCCGGCAGGCGGTGGCGGTATTCGCGTAGCTAGCCGGCGCAGTGCCGCTCGAGCCCCCGACCACGACCACTTCTTCGACCGCACGGCCGACGGCGCGACGCTCCTGCGCGACGTCTTCGACTACACGTCTTCGCTCGGCCTGCTCGGCCGCCTCGCCGACGCGCTCTTCCTCTGCCGCTACATGACCGCGCTTCTGGTCGCCCGCAACCGGGCGCTCAAGCAGGCGGCGGAGTCGGCCGCTCCGGGCTGCCAGGGCGCGGAGGGCCCTCGCCCTCCGCCGGAGCGCCCGCCGGGAGCGACTGCATCGCCTCGCCCAGCGGCACCACCGAGACGTTCTCGCTGAGCGGGTACGAGCGGCTCCCCGGATAGACGATCCACAGCCGGTCGAGCCGCAGATCCGCCAGCGCGGTGTGCGCTGATCGGCTGAGCGTCGGCGCATCGGAGTACTTCAGCTCGAAGCCGTAGCGCCGGCCCGAGTGGAAGACCAGGAGATCGAGCTCCGCGCCGCCGTGGGTCGCCCAGTAGTAGGCGTCGCGGGTGTCGAACGCGGTGAGGATCTGCTCCAGGGCGAAGCCCTCCCACGACGCGCCGAGCTTCGGGTGGCCCCGCACCGCGTCGAGACCGGAGAGTTGCAGCAGCGCGTGCAGCAGGCCGCTGTCCCGGAGGTAGATCTTCGGTGCCTTGACCTGCCGCTTCTTGAGGTTCTCGAACCACGGCGGCAGGACCCGGACCATGAACGCGCCGGCGAGGATGTCGAGATAGCGGCGGGCGGTGCTCTCGGAGGCGCCCAGGGCGCGCCCGAACTCCGCCGCGTTCCAGCGCTGCCCGTGATAGTGGGCGACCATGGTCCAGAAGCGCCGCAGCGTCTCGGCCGGGATCGTCAGGCCGAGCTGGGGCAGGTCCCGCTCGAGGAACGTGCGGATGAAGTCGCGCCGCCACGCGTAGCTGGCGGCGTCGTCGGCAGCGAGGAACGAGCGCGGAAAGCCGCCCCGGCTCCAGAGCGCGTCGCGGTGGTCTCCGCCGGCCTCGGGCAGCGACAGCCCGGACAGGTCGATGAATCCCACCCGCCCGGCCAGCGACTCGGACGCTCCCCGCACCAGCGTCGGCGACGCACTCCCCAGCACCAGGAAGCGCGCCGGGTTGTCGGGCCGGTCCACGAGGACGCGCAGGATCGCGAACAGCTCCGGCCGGCGCTGGATCTCGTCGATCACGACCAGGCCGGAGAGGGCCTCCAGCGCGGTCATGGGTGCCGACAGGCGCTGCACGTCGATCGGGTCCTCGAGGTCGAAGAAGGCCGTCGTCTCGCGCTCGGCGAAGGTCCGGGCCAGCGTGGTCTTGCCGCACTGCCGGGGGCCCAGGAGGGCGGCGACCGGGTGGATCCGGAAGACCTCGGCGATCCGGCGGAGGGGCTCGGGGCGTGCGATCACGAGCTGAGGTTACCATGAAAATCCTTCACTCAATCGAGGATTTTCAAGGTACGATGCGAGGCCGCCGCTTTCGCACGCCACCTGTCGAAACCGCCTCCGGCCGTTCGACTATCCAGCGAACGGCGGGGGGCGGGCGGCCGAGCCGCCAGCCGACTCCTTCCGCGAACCGAACCAACCGATTCATGGAGGACACGCGATGAACTCTCGGAAGTCACTCATTCTGCTCGGTTTTCTTGGCGTGCTCGCCGCCTTCGCGGCGCCGGTTCGTGCGGGCGAGCACGACCACGCCGCCGCGGCCGGTCCCGCCGCGCTCGACCGCTTCCGCGCCCTCGCCGGCGAGTGGGTCGCCGCCGAGGACGGCGAGATGGTCAAGAAGGGCGACTTGGTCGCCCGCTACCAGGTCACGGCCGGCGGCAGCGCGGTGGTGGAGACGGTCTTCCCCGGCACGCCGCACGAGATGGTGACCGTCTACCACGCCGAGGGCGAGGACGTCGTGCTCACCCACTACTGCTTGGAGGGCAACCAGCCGCGCATGCGCGCCCAGGGCGGCGCCGGCGAGCGGGTAGAGTTCGCGTTCGCCGGCGGCGCCAACATCGACCCCGCGACCAGCCGACACATGCACTCGGCGACGTTCCGCTTCCTCGGCCCGGACGAGATCGAGAGCGAGTGGACGGAGCTCGAGCGCGGCCAGACGGTGTTCGTGGTCAAGACGCGCCTGCAGCGGAAGGCGACCTGACCGCCGGCCGCCGCGGCCACGCAGGCTCCGTCACCGGTTCGATCACTGAAACCCCACTGCGAGGAGAACCCGATGCGCTACATGCTGCTGATCTACAACGACGAGGCGTCGTGGGACGCCATGAGCGAGCAGGAGCAGGGCCAGATCTTCGGCGAGTACATGGCCTACACCGAGGACATCAAGGCCAACGGCCAGCACCTGGCGGGCGACCCGCTGCAGCCGATCGCCACCGCCACCACGGTGCGCGTCCGCGACGGCCAGACGCTGACCACCGACGGCCCGTTCGCCGAGACCAAGGAGCAGCTCGGCGGCTACTACATCGTCGAGGTGGCCGATCTCGACCAGGCGATCGCGCTCGCCGCCCGCATCCCCGGGGCGCGCCACGGTTCGGTCGAGGTGCGGCCGATCTGGGAGGTCGGGGGGTAACGGTCCGACCGCGCGCGCCGCGCCCCGCGCGGCGCGTGGCATGATCCCGGCCGGGGCCGCGCGCCCCGGCCGGGCCATGCCGATCGAACAGCTCTACCGCCAGGAGTCCGGGCGCGCGCTCGCCACCCTCATCGGCCTGCTCGGCGATTTCGATCTCGCCGAGGAGATGCTCCAGGAGGCGTTCGCCGCCGCTCTCGAGCAGTGGCCGCGCGAGGGGACGCCCGGCAACCCGCGCGCCTGGCTGGTCTCGACCGCGCGCCACAAGGCGCTCGACCGCCTGCGCCGGCAGACCCGCTTCGCGGACAAGCGCGAGGTCCTCGCGCGCGAGCTGCCGCGGGCCGAGCCGCCGCTCGACCCGGCGGCGCTCGACGGCGAGGAGTTCCCGGACGACCGCCTGCGGCTGATCTTCACCTGCTGCCATCCGGCGCTCGCGCCCGAGGCGCGGATCGCGCTCACCCTGCGCACGCTGTGCGGCCTGACCACCGAGGAGATCGCCCGCGCGTTCCTGGTGCCGGCGCCGACCATGGGGCAGCGGCTGGTGCGCGCGAAGCGCAAGATCCGCGACGCCGGCATCCCCTACCAGGTGCCGGCGGCGGACCGCCTGGACGAGCGGCTCGACGGCGTCCTGCGCGTCGTCTACCTGGTGTTCAACGAGGGCTACGCTGCGACCGCCGGCGAGGACCTGGTGCGCCGGGAGCTGTGCGGGGAGGCGATCCGCCTCGGCCGGCTGGTGTGCGGGCTCCTGCCCGCCGCGGCCGAGGCGCGGGGCTTGCTCGCCCTGATGCTCCTCCACGACGCCCGCCGCGCGGCGCGCACCGGCGCGGACGGCGAGCTGGTGCTGCTCGAGGCTCAGGACCGCGGCCGTTGGGACCGCCGGCAGATCGCCGAGGGGCTGCGCCTGGCGACCGCGGCGCTCGCCGCCGGCTCGGCCGGGCCCTATGCGCTGCAAGCCGCGATCGCCGGCCTCCACGCCCGC